>JACQAL010000019.1 GCA_016195025.1 Bacteroidota bacterium
ATTTGTTACTTTGGCATTTTCGCTTTCAGCCGCGCAATTTCTTTTGCAATCCACTTCTCCGTTGGCATCATGCACTTTTGAATGCGCGCGGCATAGCGGATGCTTGCAAGTATTTCTTCCTGCTTTTCTTCTATTTTCTTTTTCTGCTCGCTGATGAGAATGTTTTTCTTTTTTATTTGCGTGTAGGCGCGGAGAATAAACGCAGCGAATGCAACGACCAACAACAAACCACCAACAACAAACAGCAGTATTATTTTTTGTTTGCGCGCTTCCGCTGCTGCCACCGCATCTTTCTTCTCCTGCTCGGCTTTTGTGGCGGCTTCTTTCTTTTCAAACTCGTAGTTCATTTCTTTACGCACCATTTGCTTTTTATTTTCCTCACTGAAAATAGTATCCTTTAATGCCATTGCTTTTTTATAATGCTCTAATGCGAGCTGGTAGCGGTTGGTTTTGGTGTAGAGGTCGGTGAGCGATTCTTCTGTTATCCTTTCTTCATTCAATTCGCCTGTTTCCTGATTCAACTTTAATGCATCCAATAAATATTTTTCTGCTGCTGAGTATTTTTTTGTATCAGTGTATAACTCTCCTATGTTGCCGAGAGCGGATGCAATTCCATTTTTATCTCCGAGTTCTTCCGATATTTTCAACGCCTTTAAATAATATTCCAATTCCTTATCTATCAATTCTTCTCTTTTGGCTTGTGATGGTTCGACTCCGCTCACCACATCCTTTTTAATTTTGCTTTGGTCAGCATATACATTTGCGATATTGCCGAGAGTGTTTGCCTGCAATTGTTTGTCTCCGAGTTCTTCCGCTATTTTCAATGTTTTGAAATCATAGTTCAATGCTTCTGAGTAATCGCCTTGTCTATAATAAACAAGTCCGATGTTGCCAAGGGTTTTTGCAATATCTCCTTTATTGCCGAGTTCTTCTTTCATTTTCAATGCCCTGAAGTAATAGTCGAGCGTTTTGGGATAATCGCCTTGTCTGTAATAGACCCCTCCGAGATTGGCGAGGCGTTTTGCCATTCCGCTTTTGTCTTTAAGTTCTTCATCTATTTTCAATGCCTTCAGGTAAGCGTCAAGCGCTTTTGGATAATCGCCTTCATGCATATAAATATTTCCGTTGTTGTTATTTGCTTTCGCAATTCCTTTTTTGAAATTCAGTTTGAGCGCCAGTTTCAATGCTTCCTTACCGTAGTTTAATCCATCTGCATAGTTGCCAATCTTTCTATATTCATCGCCAATTTTATTCAAGTGATTTACTTTATTCGTATCCTCTTTGTCTTTTTTGAGCAGGGAGAGGAGGGAATCGGTTTTCGCATTCTGCGAAATGGATAATGTAGAATGGATAATGGATAATGTGAATACAAGCAGCCGGAGAATGGATAATGTATTCCCGATAGCTATCGGGACAAAAGTCAGAAGAAAGAAAACTTTGCGGACAGAGAAAGTTGCCCCGACATTTATGTCGGGGATAATGGAGCAGAATTTATTTTTCAGGAAGGGCTTCAGCCCTTTTGTTATGAGCATTAGTAAAAATTATTTCTCTCCGAACGGAGTTACGGAGTCCGTACTTTGTCGGACAAATTTATAATTCCTTATGAACTCCTCGTACTCCTGCTGAAAAGTTTTTTTCTTGTGATGCGCTTCCTGATTGCTGATATAATTATTCACCGCATCAAAATGCGATTCGCTTACCGATACCGCGAAATAATCATCCTGCCAGCCGAATTTTTCAGTCCACTTTAAATTCTTATTCGCCCAGTGCGATGATTCTCCTTTAATGAGATTCATCAGCGTGGCAATGTTTTGTTCGGGTTCTAACGACAAAAAACAATGCAGGTGATTTTGCCAGCCATTTACATTTATAAGATGAATATTTTTTGAAAGAGAATATTCTCTTATGTGTTCGCACAGCGCATCCTTATTCTCTTGGTTCAATAGCGTCTTTCTGTCTTTAGTCGCCCACACTGCGTGAATGAGAATTTTGGTGTAGGGCATTTTATTTTATCAAGGGGCTGAAGCCCCGGTTTGTTTTTTTACTCTCTGCTATCCCCGACATAAATGTCGGGGCAACTGAGGATAGTTGATTGGGTAAAAATACTTTTTTATTTATTCCTCACTGCGGCAGGTGGCAGTTATGCTGTGTAAAAATTCCGCGCTTCCAGCAAAGATGAATGGCTTTACCTTTGTCGCTTTCGCCCAGAATGGAATATACATCGCTCACAATTACTTTTACCGTGCCCAGCGGTATGCCTGAATGAGCGGCAAGTTCCTGCTGTGTGCTGCTGTGCGCCCAATACCTGAAAATAGAAAATTCTTTTTTGCTCAATGTGCGCGTAGAGTCAATGTCGGGGTTAATTGGTTCTTCTTTCATATATTGGTTTTTGAAACTAATATCTGAAACACCTTCCGAAGAAAAATATCCAGTTGGCTATTGCAATTCTTTTTTTCTGTTCTATCATTGCCGCCCAAAGGCAGGAAAATGAAAACAACTCAAACAGGGTCTAAAACGACCGAAAGGTCTGTGAAAAAGACCGAAGGATGGACAACAAATACGATAGGGTCTTTCGGGAAGACGAAAAGGTCTCTGAAAAAAAACAAAAGGTCAATTCCGGAAAACGAACGGTCTTCTTAGCGGACGAGAAGGTCTGCGTAAAAGACCAGGCGGTCTTCTTAGCGGACGAGAAGGTCTTGGTGAAAGACGAGACCGTCTTCTTAGCGGACGAGACGATATTTATAGAAAAAATAAAGAAAAAACAAAAATAAATCATTAATCATTAATCTTAAATCCTTAATCCTATGCCATCACCAGGTTCAAGAATTCCCCGAGACATCGCACACTTCGTTCCTTATATGGACGATACCGATGATTACCAGCAAGCCAACGACCCCAACACCAGCCAGCCCCGCTTTCAGAACTGGAACTGGAGCGGAGGCAACAGCAACGACTGGCACAACTTCCGCACAAAAGCCGACCAGTTGTTTTTGCAGTACAACAACAAAAAATTCCGCAACAGCGATGTAACCGAAAAACTTCATAAACTCATTGAAAAGGTGGTTGCCTATGACCAGCAAGAGCACCTCTTGGATAAAATTGCCGCCACCAAAATTCCCCCGGCCGATATTGCCGACTTTGAGCATTTCCATATCAAGCGCGGCACCATTGTGGCAGATGAAACGCCCTCGCGCGTGGCAGACGGAATGGGCACGCCCACCGTTACCATTAAAAAAACCGAACATCTTTCGCACACGCTCGGCATTGCCAATGCCGCGCATAAAACCAAAGGCAAAGGCAAGCACATTAAAGATGTTCAGGTGTGGCGCGCCCTTGTTGCCGCCAGTGCGCCCGAACCCGATGACGATGCCTACAAATATATTGGCGATGCCAAGCGCGGAAGTTTCAAATCGGAGTTTGAACAAAAAGATGTGCGCAAAGATGCATGGTACAAAGCCCGCTATAAAAACACGCAGGGAAAATTCGGCAACTTCTCCGAGTCGAAAATGGAATCGGTGATATAGTAGTCATCTGAGTTTATGCATTTTTGATAAAATAATGCAAATGCCGCGAACAAATGCGAACACCGCGAATTTTTATTTGAATTTTGTTCGCGGTGTTCGCATACATTCGCATTGTTTGCATGATGTTACCCATAAAAACAGCTCATTATTATAGGTAGCAACTTGCGTTAATAACTGCGTAAGTCCTACTCTTTTTCTCTGTACCCTATTCCAAATATTATTATATATTTGCGCTCTCAAATTATAAACAACAACCAAAACCAAAACACAATGCCATCACTTACACCCACCGAAAAAAAAGCGCTCATTGAGTTTCACTCAAGTGAACTTAAGAAAATGCTCAGAGGAATTGAAAGAACAAAAAACCGCATCAGCAAGTTAGGAGGCAAAGCCAGCGAGTCAGAAGGCAAACCCAAAAGAGTGCGCAGAACTCAGGCGCAGATTGCCGCGGCAAAACACACACCCAAACGCAGAGCGCACCGCAAAGCAGCGCACAGCGTAAGCACCGGCAAACGCCCGCACATAAAATGGGTGGAGTTTGTTCCGCACACCATCAAGCAGCACGGCAAGCCAATGACCGCGCGCGAAATTCTGACTAGGGCGTCAAAAAAGTTCAGCATCCCTACCGGAAGAAAAGAATATAAATCGCTCGCGCAAACGCTCCGCAACATGAGGCGCGCAAAACGCATTACAGCAGAAAGCGGGCAGGGCAATAAAAAGTACTACAAAGTACTTGCCTGAAATCCGGAAATGGAATAGTGGAAGGATGGAAGATTGACTGTTTCCCATCCTTCCATTATTCCAATCTTCCAATCTTCCATTCCATTGGAATAATTCTTGTTGTTTGAGCCGCATGAGCCGGCTCTTGCTCCTTGCTTTTATCACCCTAATCGTAATCGAAGGGTTCTCTCCTGCCCTTTGCACCGCTCAAGAGAAAATCTCTTTTACCAAACAAAACAATGCTTCAGAGAAGGTGCTGCTGAAACTTCCCCTTCATTGCACCCTCCAAACCTACGACAGCATTGCGCACATTGGCGTACTTTACCGCATTGCACATGATTCGCTGTTGTGCTTTCGCGAGCAGCGCAAACTCTGGAATGCCGGTTCAGGCGAAGAGATGAACTTCTGGGATTCCATGCGCGCCATTTATGCCGATACCTCTTTAACGGACGATGAGAAAAGAAAACAAATGAACGCGCTCATCTATCCCGATTCTTTTTCAGTGGCATTCCGTTCCATTCAGCAACTTAAATTCCCCGTGAGCAATGTAAAAAAGCATTCCGAAAAAGTTATTAAAGGAATTGCCATTGCTGCCGGATTGTTTTTGCTGGGCTCGCACCTTATTCAAATGGACTTTGAAAAATTAGAGAGAGAGGATGACGCTGTAAACCATCCCACCGCCTATAAATCGGTGGCGGGCTTGGGATTAATGGTTGCCTCGTTCACTGTTTTCTCCAACTCGTTTCATTATACCATTACTCCTGATAAATGGAAACTGATGACCAATGACTAATAATGTAAGTTGCCACCTATTTGATAAAATAATGCAAATGCAGCGAACAAATGCGAACACCGCGAATTTTTATTTGAATTTTGTTCGCGGTGTTCGCATACATTCGCATTGTTTGCATGATGTTACCCATAAAAACAGCTCATTATTATAGGTAGCAACTTGCGTTAATATTTATCTTCGCGCAAATGAAAAACGAGAAAGTGAGACAACGGGAAAGTGTGAAAGTGAGAATCTCTCACCTGCTCACTCTCTCACCTGCTCACTTTCTCCTTTTCCTTATACCTTATACCCTATACCTTATTCCCTTTACTTCCTCCGCTCAGTCAACCTTCAGAGCAGGGCTGGCGGCAGGATTAGTTTCTTCCGATGTGGTGGGCATTGACCCCTACGATACCGATTACTCAAAACTCGGCTTCACTGCCGGAGGATTTTCCAACCTCAAACTTTCGGAACGCAACTCCCTGCAGTTTGAAATCCTCTATGTGCAGAAGGGAAGTTTGCAGCCCCTCGATACTGCGAACAATAATTATTACTTCTATAAACTGAAACTCAATTATGCCGAAGTGCCGCTGCTGTTCATTCACCGCTTCAAGATTGCCATGATGAAAAAGGAAGCGTTCCCGCTCGGCTTTGAAATTGGTCCTTCGTTCGGCATCCGCACCAGCATCAGGCAGGATGGAATAGCCTACCAGAACGGCTATTACCTCACCGGTGTGTATGACTACACCCAGTTCCGCAAAACAGAAGTTGCCGCCAACATCGGAATAAGTTATTACTTCACAAAAAACTTTCTGTTCAACGTGCGCTATTCCAATTCCATTATTCCCGTAATCAGGCACGCCATTCCGCTCAACACTTTTTTCTGGTACGCATTCAACAAAGGCGACAACACGCTGGTGAGTTTTACTTTTCGGTTGCTGTTTGGCGGGAAGGAAAAGTAGTTTAAATCCTACCAAATACTAATCTGTACTAATGTAACTAATTGTTGCCTGTTTTGATAACTTAATTACCAAATATTGCCTGAGGAGCATCATTGTTCCTTTTAGAAGTGTCTTTGTTAATACTGATTTTTTTTTCTGTAATAATTTTAAATTCTTTGGTTTTGTAAATGATTGAAAAAGTTCTAATCTTAAATGTATCAGACCTTACAGAGTCAGTATAAATAAAATGATGATTCCAGATATATTTATTAGTCGTCCCCAAAAATTTACCTCTTGCAATACTGTCTATATATATGCTATACTTTTTATTTTGATAAAATTCAACGAAGAAAGTATCGTTAACTGTGTAGCCATTTTCACCTGATAGAATTAATACTTGTGATTGAGGCATAGCAACAGGAACAGTACAAGAGCAACATCGCCTTCTAAAAGTTACAAGCCCATCAAGTTCGTTGTCATTATTAATATCTGCGAATAAGAATTTTATTTTCTTATTCTCAGGCAGCGCCATATCTACAATAGGTTTTCCCTTTGCAAGATGCCTTACAACATAGGATGGGTTACAAGAATCTTTAGGAACAAAGTTGCTTTGATTTAATTTTTTTTCCACCCATTCGCTGAACGCTTGCCTGATTTTATCTTTATCGGATTGATGGGAACATGCAAGAAGGATGACCGAAAAAAATATGAATAAAACTTTTTTCATAAGTAAATCATTTTTGTTGTGGACTCAAACCCGTGTTCGTTGTTGTTTTTGAAACTTGAATATGATTTGTAATTTTCGTTATAAAAATTCGTTACTTCGTTACCAGGAATAGAAATTCACATTTCAAATCCCCCACATAAATCCAATTCCGAAAATCACACCGCCCGGCTGCAGCAGTTGCAGCACCTGTTTTGATTTATTGGTAAGCGTTACTCCGTTTTTTATTACATAAGGCGCAGTTTCAATAGATACTCCATAGCCAAACTCAATGTAAAATAATTTATTCCTCCTGAAAAACCAATTGTACGATGCCGCGGCATTCACCGTGCTTGCCGGGAGCAAATCAAGCACCACCTCTTCGGTGCCGTTTGGCTTGCTCGCGGTGGTTTCGAGTTGCGTTTTAAAATCTTTCAAGCCCGTGGAATGTGAATAACTCATGGCATAGCCCCACGAAGAAGTGAACTTGCGGGTGTATTTAATTCCAGCGCTCACTTTGTTTCCCCAACTTCCGATTCCCGCGCCAGCAAGAAGGAACATTGTTTTGTGAATGCGAAGGTTCGCGCCAATGCCCAGCAAGCCGTTGTAATTGTTCAGCCCGCTGCCAATGCCTAAATAAAATTTAGGTGCGGAATCATTCTTCGTGGGCGGTGGAATTTCTTTTTTGTCTTTGTTCTTTGCTTCTTCCTTGTTGTAATAATCCTGCGCAAAGGCGTGAACAGAAAGAATGAAAAGTAAAAGTGTGATTAGTTGTTTCATCAGAGGAAGTAAGATGTACAAAAATAGTATTTCCCTGACTTTTCCCTATTTCCCTATGCCTTATAAACGGTGCTTCAGACATCTGCCGGCAAAGCCACGCTCGATGGTTTTACCAGCGGCACAAAAATGTGGTTCCGCGAGGCAACCATTCTTCCGCTGAAACATGGCGGACAAACTCCGTTCACGCAGCCCGTGGCGGTGACGATTCCGTAAAGACAAACTCTCCCCGCCACTTCGTGTGCGCCCCTCTCTTTTTGAAAGAGAGGGGTTAGGGGTGAGTTTCTTGGGATTTGGGATTTGGGGCTTGGAATTTAAAATTAAGGGGGTGAGTTTACTTTTTTATCTTCGCACATTCTCCAACACCAATTTCAAATGAACACAACTTTTGAAGAACTCAATCAATTATTCAGATTAAAAAGTGCTGATTACAAGCAGATAAAAAAAGGGCTTATAAATAAAATAACAGTGGTGAATGACAATGATGTGCTACTGAAAGACGAAGAACTAAAATCATTGCTTACCGATTTCAGAACAGGCGGAAGTTATGATATGGATGAAGTATGCGAACTTTATAAAATCTCCAAAAATATTTTACTCCAACTGGTGCGAAACAATATCATCTCCAGTTTCAAATTAACTTCCGCTCAGGGAAGCAAAATCCTTTTTCTTAAATCGGATCTTGACAGGGAAAATAATCTGCTGCTGGTTTATTCAAAGAAAAAAGACATTGCGAAACTTTCCCTCTTTGCAGGGAAGTTAATTGAAATATTAGTAGAGGAATGGGGAATGGACAAGGATGAACTTGAAATATTCAGAAAGTATTATTTTTCTTCTATGAGTTTAGAAGAAATTGGCAAGGAATATACATTATCCGGAGAAGCAGTGAGAAGAAGAATTTATAAGAATAATATAAAACTCGTTACTATTTTTAGCTCTGCAATAAAAGACAGAAGCGATAAATATTGGGACAAGAAAAACTATGACGCTCTCGAAAAAAAATACAACCATCTTAAAAATTTCATAGAAGGGCTTGAGTTTATGAAGAAAGAATTGAATGTGCCTGCTGTTCCTGCTGAACCTATGCCTGTAAACTACTCAATCCGGTTTATTGATCTTGATAATATCAATGTTCGCCTGGTGAATTGCCTTAAAGCGGCAGATGTAGAAACCATTGGTGACTTAATGAGTTTGACAAAAATAGATTTACTTAAGTACAGAAATTTCGGAAAAAAATCTTTAAAAGAACTGGAAGATATATTGGCAAAATTTGGCATCTCGTGGAATGGCGAACATCCACAAGCAAATTCTGAAGAAAAAAAGAATTGAGCAAACTCCGTTCACCCAGCCCGTGGCGGTGACGATTCCGTAACTACTCTCCCCTTTCATCCCCTCTCTACCCGTAGAGAGGGGAAAGAGGGGTGAGTCCTTCAAGTCCCAAGTCCCAAGTTTCAAGAAATACAAAAAGTATTCTTGGGATTTGGGACTTTTTATTTCCACAGCGGCTGTTCCTTGGAACTTGGAATTTGGAATTTGGAACTTGGAATTTAAAATTAAGGGGGTGAGTTGGCAACCTCAATAATTATAATCAGGCGGTTCACCGCATAATTTTCTTCCTTCTAAAATTTCTTTTTTAGAATCGAGCATGCCCTGCGGCATTCCCCACCGATGCTCCGGCTCACCGCGTTGTTCAGGCGAAGGAAAGCCGATGCCTGTGTCTAATTTCATGCAATAATCTTCAAAGGCAGCAGGAATGGCTTCAATTATTTTTTTCGCCTTGTATCTGCGATAGGCAATAATCAGCGCCTTGCGGTAATCTTCGTGTGCTTCTATGGGCACCGGCTCGCGGGCATCTTCAAGATAAGCGAGCACATTCTGCGTTTCTTCCTGCAATGCATCGTCTTCTTCTGAAGAACGAAATTCAGCAATGGCATAATTAGCAAATAGTTTTTTATTTTCTTTTGTTTCAAAATTTTCTACCAGTTCTTTAAAAAAATCTTGCTGGGTAAAATCATCATCCAGCCCCAGCCATGGTTTGCGTTCAGCAATTTTTGGCTCTTCAATTTTTTTGCCTGCCTTCTTTGCTTCGTTCTTTTTCTGTTTTTCTTTTTCTGCGTAATAGAGGCGGATGTAATACATTTCTTTCGGAAATTTTATATCGGGCAGCGCCAGCAAACCGGTGGTGCCCATGTAGAGGTCGTAGAAATCATACCAGGGAGGAATCCCCTTATCAAATATAATTGCGCAAGCATAGGTCTGGTAGAATTCCTCCGGTTCAATTTCTTCTTCTTCGGCATAGCATATTTTCAGGTAAGGATAATTCTGCCAGTCGTAATCAAAAAAATCATCTTCATATTCTGCGGGCGTTTCTTTTAAAAAACGAATCATCAAATCCACTTCCGCCTGCGTGATGGGCGGCAGGAAGGGGCAGTTGTAAAGGTCGTTCTGCCAGGGGTAAAAATCATAGGTGGTTTCTATTCCTTCCAATTGCAGCTGGCCCGCGCGCCAGCGGCATTGCAGGTTGAAAAGTTTTTTATGCTGTATTTGCCGCAGGCGTTTGTCGGCATCTTTGCGGTATTCCAATTGTATGTCTTCTGCCTGCCTGGCATAATAATCAGCGCTCTTTGTGAAACGGTGGCGCGCATGTGCATACCATTCCAACTGGTGCATCACGCTTTTTTCATCGTATTCCGAAAAATATTTTTTGATTTTCGGAAGCATCGAAAGCAAATCCTTTTTTATTTTCTCGGCTAATTCCCTGTCAGCACCAGATTCCTTGGTGTTTTTCGAGAATGAATCAAGAAAGTTTTTCAATATTTCTTCCATATTTATATTTCAAAAGGACAACTCTATTGTATTCATTAAATAATTCTCAACAGATTTCCAATTTGGGAATGGCTCTTTGCCGAATAAAATTAATTCTCCATTAAACTTATCTGCTCCGTTATTTGGGCGGTCATCAATTAAAAAATCTCCTTTATTAAGATGTTTATGATGTGATAATATCAAGCGTTTATAAGCATGTTTGCCAAGATGATGTTTTACCCAAGCAAATTTATCAGAAGCAGCAGAAGGATTTTCCCAGGGAGAAGTTGAGAGAATATATGTATCAAAAAATTCTGAAAGTTTTTTGTAAGAATCAATCGCTCCTTCCATTGGAAGCATTAAAGAAAATATTCCTGGAACTTCATCCAATTTACCAGTATATTTTTCCTGCGTATCTTTTGGTAAGAGGTCAATCCCGCTTTTAAAATCAACAAGAACATTATCCATATCAACATACAGAATTTTTTTTGCCATACTTCAAAGATACTAAATGATTATGCTTTTGCGATAAGATTTATACTTTTAGTATAACATTTCTCAGAAGTTAGCAGTTTTGTGTTTATCTTTACTGTGTATCAGTAGAAAAATGAAAAACATCCTGCTCCTTCCGCTTTTATTATTTTACGGGTTGCCGTTAGTGAATGCACAGGTGGGTTATACCCGAAGCGATATAACCGCAAGGTTCGGCACTGCCTATTATAAAACCGGAACGTCAGCCATTGGCGAGCCGTATGTTATTTATAAAACACAGGACTCTACCGCAGCAAGCGGCATCTTTATAAAAACGATGGGTTTTTATTTTAAAAAATCGGATGATGGAACGGAATACTGCAATGAACAATTAATAATGGAGCCCTTGTCGGAATTACAGAAGTGGGTGGAATATTATAAAAGCAAATACAAACAAATCTCCAAAAAGGAATTTAAAGACGAAACGAATAAAATAATTTTCAGAGTTTCAATAATAGACAACCAGTGTGCAGTAAGGATTTGGGCTGAATAAACTGTTCACGCTTTCTTCCCCGGAACTTTTCCTCCTGCTTTGCGCGCCTGGCTCAAGCCAATGGCAATTGCCTGCTCGGGGCTTTGCACTTTTCCGCCCTTACCTTGTTTTCCCGATTTAAGTTTGCCGTGCTTGTATTCGTGCATGGCTTTTTCAACTTTTTCTTGTGCTTTTTCTCCGTACTTTGGCATAGTATTTTGTTTTTAAGGTTGTAAATTAAAAATTAAAATTTCATTCCACCTTTCCATATGAACGATTTAGGAATCCCGGAAACATTTCAAAAGCGAATCGTTATTATCGGAGGAGGATTTGGCGGCTTGAAACTTTCCGAACTGCTTTCTCCTTCACTGTTTCAAATTGTGCTTCTCGATAAAAATAACTACCATAATTTTCAGCCCTTGCTTTACCAGGTTGCCACGGGAGGGCTGGAAGCCGAAAGCATTGCATACCCGCTGAGAAAATCGCTGGGCAAAAATGTTTTCTTCCGCATGATGGATGCAGAAATTATTTTTCCGGAAAAAAATCTGGTTCAGACATCTGCCGGAAACCTCAGTTACGATTTCCTGGTGATTGCATCGGGCAGCAAACCGAACTTTTACGGAATAAAATCCATTGAAAAAAATTCGTTCACGCTGAAATCGGTTCCCGATGCGCTGGACATTCGCAGCTGGCTTTTTCAAAATCTCGAAACTGCCGCTTATGAAAAAGAAATTGTTGAACCGCTTTCGGTTGTAATTGCGGGCGGAGGACCAACAGGAGTGGAAGTGGCGGGCGCATTAGCCGATATGAAAAATCATATTCTTCCGCGCGATTACAGGGAACTGAATTTCCGCCTGGCAAAAATTTATCTCATTGAAGCAGGCGAACGCTTGCTCGGAGCCATGTCAATAAAATCTTCGGAACATGCCTACAACTACCTGCGCACGATGGGCGTGGAAATTATTCTGAAGCAAAGCGTGAAAAGTTTTGACGGCAACGAAGTTCTTCTCTCGGACGGAAGAATCATTCATACAAAAATATTTTTATGGAATGCCGGTGTGATTGGAAATTTTATTCCCGGTTTGAAAGAAGAATGCATTCTGAAAAACCAGCGCATTGCCGTGGATGCATATAATAAGGTAAGCGGCTACACAAATATTTTTGCCATTGGCGATGCTGCCTGCGCAGAACAACCTCACCCCATGCTTGCGCCCGCTGCCATTCAGCAGGCAAAAAATCTTGCGCACAATTTGAATTTGTCGGGCGCCAATCATGCTCAATGGAAAAAATTTCAGTATACCGATAAAGGAGTGCTTGCAACGGTGGGAAGAAACAAAGCCGTTTCAGAAATAAAAAATATAAAGTTGTACGGATTCATTGCGTGGCTCATTTGGGTATTTGTGCACCTGATGGCGCTGGTGGGTTTCCGAAACCGGGTAATTGTTTTTACCAATTGGGTAATTAATTACTTCTCGTACAACAGCGCTATCAGGTTAATCATTCATCCTGCAAAAAAAATAATTGTCGCCAGAGAGAAGGCGGAAGCCGGCAAAGAAGTTCAGTGAATCGCCAGAACATTTCGCGGGAAATACTTTTCACAAACCAAATTAAAAGAGGAACATTCTTTTTCAATTTATAAGTATTGAAAAATAGAAATCGTTTTCCGGAAAAACCGGAAGAAATAAATTTCATATAATAAATGTAATGTGGATTATTATCTTTGTCGCCCGTTTTTAAATTTCATGGCGAGGTAGCTCAGTTGGTAAGAGCACAGGATTCATAACCCTGAGGTCGAGGGTTCAACTCCCTCCCTCGCTACTATGTCGGAAATTTTTGCGTGATGGTCGTAAGTTCCAATATTCATTTCGTCAAACTCCTTTGAAAGTGAGGCAAGTATATTGAAGTATTCATTCACTTCTGGGGTTAGATACTCCCACTTTTTACTATCAAGGAAAATCCCACTCGGAAAGAGGACTTTTTGCAGTTCCACATTGGCTTCATAGGGATTGGAAACCCAAAAATTAGAGACATTTGAAAGGAATGAGAATGTTTTCTCAATCAATTCTTCGAGGTTAGATATTTCCGCAACCGACTTGGCAAGTTCCACCCGCAAGTCCACAATTTGCTGCTCATATTCCGCTTTTAGTTGAGCATAAAATTCTTCCGACTCCTGAAATTTTCCGATGCCTTTATTCTTTCTCAATTCAGAAAATTCTTTTTCTTTCTGTAAAAGTTTTTGCTTAATGATTTTTTTATTCTCGTATTCTTCCCGTTTCACATACTCATACGATTTTCTAAATTGAAGTTTGAACGGCTCAAGAATTATCGGATGGAAAGAATATGATGCAAGCAGACGGACGAACTTCTCGTGCGCTCCCTCCCTGATTGACTTAGGAGTGCTATTTGCATTTATACTAACTCCTTTGCATTCCTGACATCTGTAATACCATAATTCTGCCCAACTTTTTACAACGCGATAACCAACCATTTTACCACTACATTTCTCGCAATACATAATATCGTTTAATGGTAACGCTGGATTTTTTTTGCGGTGTTTTGACTTGATATGCTTGCCTTCAATTATGTCTTGCACTTTTTTGAATAGTTCCTTAGATACCATCGCTTCCCAATGTCCTTTTATGGGAATCCATCCAGTAAGATTATTTATTTGCACTCCGCAATAAAACGGATTGCGCCACATATCGTGGAGTTGTTGGGGTCTCATTTTTGTATCATGTCTAATTGTTAACCGCCTTATTATTTCGGCATCGGTTATTTCTTCATCTACTTTCCAATGCCACGCCTTCTGCAAGATTTTTCCTAAATCGTTAATTACAATTTTTTGAGTAGGAGAAAAAAAATTCATGTCCTTTACTCTCTTTCCATATAGGTCATATCCTTTCGGGACATTGCCCAACCGATAACCCTTCATTACAAATGCTTTCATTCCAGAATAACAAATCTCCCTTTTGTCTTCGTTCTCTTTGTATGCTGTAATGAGATTGTTATAGATGGCTATTTTTCCTTGAGTAGTTGTAGTATCCAATCCAGTTGAAACCTCAAACAAGTGAACGCCCATCTTTTCAACCAACTCATCTACCAAACCAACTGCGCTTCCACCTGACCTGCTAAATCTGCTCATCTTATATATCAAAATAGCATAAGGTTTCACTTTGGCTTTTCTTACTTCTTCAATCATTTTCATAAACTCCTTGCGGGTGAAATCTTTTTTTGCGCTTTCGTAAGTTCCCCCGAAAACTTTTGTAACAGTAAATTCTTTTTTTACTGCACATAACCTCGCATCTTCCTCCTGTCTTTCTACAGAATCATTATTGATAAACTGATGCTTAGTAGATACTCTTGTATATATCCATACGGGAAATATAGTCGTCCTGACTACCTCTTTTATTTTTCTGGCGAACTTTTTGAAATAATCTAATGATGTGTCCATAGTTATTTGATTAAAGGGTGAATATTTATGCTGCCGTCATGGGTGAATCGTTTAATACACACCAGTGACAGGCGGTGTAAAAATTCAATTACTTTTACTCCATCTTCTTCCGAGATTTTCTCGAAACCTTTACATTTTCTTAATTCATCAATAGTAATTTTAGGGCATCCGTTGAATGCGTTTTGATTGTCCACGATAAAATGGTATTCTGTATCGGGATGGGATTACCGAAGCCGATATTGAACTTATGGCGGGCGGAGGTTATCCGAACCGTTTTATTTTTTGATGTGTTCACGCTCGAAGTAAATTTTTCCATCTGCCCTGTGCTTCAGGGTAATGCTTTGATAATTTTTTAATGCAAAGGCATTGACGACTTCCGCTTCCTGTTGCCGTGTAAGTTCTCCGTGTTTCTTCGTAGTTATCTGCAACTGATTTTTTTCTTTGCCGATAAATTTGATAGTGATTTCAGAAACATTTCCGCTTCTGATTTCACGGATGACACTCATCTCTTTTTCATTCAGGATTCGGAAGGGCATCAGAAAATCTTTCTTTGACTCGTCTCCAATAAATTCCGCCAGAATTCTTTTAAGAGATACATAAGTATGTTCCACCGTCAGAAGTTCCTTTACAGAAGCATTTCCGCCATGAAGATTTTCTGCATACGGGAAGCAGTCCCCGTCTGGGAAAAATATGACAGCAACATCATTTGGAATTATCAAGGATGCGATGACAAAAAAATTAAAAAAGTTTATAGAGAAATCTTTTTTCTTCAATAAAGAACCCATGCCTCCTTTTTCAAGCAAGTCAATCATCATTTTTTTTGTCCCTTCATCCATTGGAGTGTTCTTTATTTTTTCTATTGCCTGATTTTTTAATATGGCGTTTTCTCTGAAAGTGCGGTCAAAATCTTGCTCTTGGAAAAGCATCTCTTTACTTTTCTTGATGGCAGGAAGCGGAAGACCGAGATTCCGCGCCTTCTCCACCGTGCAGAGCCATATATATTCCACTAAGTTTAGTTTTAGACGCTTTCCCGCTTCTTCCGTAACCTGTACAATTTTTTCATTCTTCCAATGGTTGAAGTTTCGGGATTTGACATCCGTGTCGGTCAGTAAAAGTTGTCGGTCGGTAATTCGCTGGTTAATTTCCATCCAGTCGCTGTCGCGTACATAAGCGATGATGGAGTTGAAAAATTTTTGTGCGGGCTTAGTCATCTTTATTTTTTTTGTTTCACAAATGTAATCTGAGATAACAGATTACGCAAGAGAAAAGCAATATTTATTTTACACGCGTGTAAAGTTTTCATAGAGGGAATTTACAGGCGCATTTCATCTAACATTTCTGTTAGGATAAAATCATTTTTTGAAAAGATTTAAGAAAAGTCCCATACATTTTTATTAGATGTCATTTCTTTCCAAAAGCCATCAAATATCCCTTTCTTATCCCAGCGTAGAAAAACAAGTATATCACACGATATAACATATACCTTGCCATATATCACAAAATTGTTACTTTTGTAACATATCAAAGAGTATATGTCATTCTCTGCAACACATCCTTTTAACCTGCCCGCACTTCCGCCAAAACTGGATTGCAATACGCAATCATTCATGCGCTGGTTACTGAAGGCGCGGGCGGAACTGGGAGAATTAAAAGGATATTCTTCCGCGCTGCCGAACCCCATGTTGTTATTAAGCCCTGCCATCATTAAAGAATCAGTAGCGAGTTCTGAAATTGAAAACATAAATACCACCGTTGAAAAAGTATTGGAGCAGCAACTCTTTCCCGAATCCGAACAGCGGACAGAAAACAAAGAGGTGCTTCACTACCGAGATGCCATCGTTTGGGGATTTGAGCGGATGAATAAAATTCCTTTGAGCAGCCGACTCATAACAGAGATACATGAAAAGTTGCTCCGCGAAAAAAGTTACGGGTACAGAAAAAATCAAAACCGAATTGAAAATTCTCTGACGGGCGAAGTGCTTTACACGCCTCCCGCTTCAACTGAAATATTACGGCTCATCGGCAACTGGGAAAAATTCCTGCATCATTCCAACGATGATGAACTTGACCCGCTTATTAAATGCGCTGTTTTGCATTATCAGTTTGAAGCGATACATCCATTTGGCGATGGCAACGGAAGGACGGGAAGAATTTTAATGGTGTTGTATCTCGTGCAGGAACAACTGCTGCAATATCCCATTCTTTTTATTAGCGGATACATTACGCGCAACCGCTCGGAGTATTACCGCCTGCTCCGCGAAGTAACTGTGAAAGGAAACTGGTGTGATTTTATTGAGTATATGCTGCGCGGATTTTATTTGCAGGCGAAAGAAACCAAAGAGCAATTATTCAAAGTAGTAGAGTTGCTGAAGAATCACAAGGAAAAAATAAGAAAAGAATGTCCGAATATTTATTCGGCAGATATGGTTGAGATTTTGTTTTCATATCCCATCATTACTCCCGTGCGTCTGGGCAACCTGCTGAATATTCATTACACCACCGCTACCCGTTATTTGAAACAACTGAATGAAAAAAAAATTCTCGAACACAAACAGGTTGGTAAGTACCAACTCTATATCAACAAAAAACTGATGAGTATTTTGCGGGGATAGGGGTAAGCCAGACCAATTCTTATTTCTTCTTATTACGCTTCCCGCTCCGATTAAAAAGCAAAACGCTGGCGGATTGAACTACTTTCCTAAACCCGCATTCCGATTCGTCTGAACGCTTTTATTCGTTTCGTTTCTCAAAAAATTCCAAAGGATTGCATTTTGCATAGGAACTTTTCAACAACCGCAGCGTTTTGGAACGCTTTGGAATAATTGTTGCTGATGTCTTTCCACCCACTTTCATACGAAAAATAAAAATCAACTAAAAATAAATTCCAATGGAAAAAACAATTACCGAAATCCCGAATCCAAAAATTACAGAGAAAGAAAAATTCATTTACAGTCCCGATGTAAAGGTGAAGCCCTGCTCCGAAACCAAACATAAAATCTTGCGACTCGAACTGGATGACGACTTAACCCGCATTGATTTTGTTTACAACAACGGACGCTATGGCTGGGCGCAGATTGCAGCCGACTCTTTTATTCGCCCTGTAGGAACTGAAACCTGCCTGCCACTTGTGCGAGCGGTAGGCATTCCGCTTGCTCCACAGAAATATTACTTCACAAAGCCAAATCAAAACATTTACTACACGCTCTATTTTCCTCCGCTGCCGAGAGAGGTTCGGGCAATTGATATTATTGAAAAGGAAATTCCCAATAGTAACTTTTTTAATTTTTACGGAGTGTCTGTTGAGAAAATTAAGAAGGAAGTAATCACGGTTGGAATTAAATCATCTATCATTTTTGTTAGATGATGCGCCTCCGAAAGAAATAAAGAAAAAGAATCTGGCAGAAAATTTTTACTTTTGTTCTATCGTTAGCAGCAATTTAATTTTTACATCCGAATATTTCAATCAGCGTATAACAACATCTAATATTTTTTTTAATGACATAAACTTAAACATATAACGATTTGCGTTAGCAAATTCTTGGACTGAAAAACTGCGAAACTTTTCAACCGAACAAGAATGAGTGTAACGCTCACGCGCAGCGTGGGCGGTGGCTTGTTTGTTCGGTAGGTTCTTCGCAGTTCCCTCAGTTCAGATAAATCACATAAGTCCTGCGCTGTATTTTTTTTGTGCGGGACTAAACACAAAAAAACGATGAGTGAAAAAATCACAAGCAAAAATTTATGGGGTAAATTAAATTTATCTTCTCTTGACCAACACCCAGAGTTCAAAGAAGACAGCGTTAGAGAGGTCGTTATTGCCCCACTCTTAAAAGCCCTTCAATACAAAGAAGAAAATATTAACCGAAGCAAAACATTAGTAAATCCTTTTCTCAAGGTTGGTACAAAAAAAATTCCCATTCATCAATATCCAGATTATTGCTTCAATGTTGATGGCTATTTTGCATGGGTGCTGGACGCAAAAAGTCCCAAAGAAAGCGTTACGGATTCCGAAAATTTAGGACAGGTTTACAGTTATGCCGCTCACCCTGAAATAAAAAGTACATATTTCGCTCTATGCAATGGAAAAGATTTTTCCTTGTATCGGACACAGGCGCAAGCAAATGATTTGCCTTTGCTTAATTTTTCGCTAAGTGAAATAGAACATTACTGGGAGAAACTTTCAATGTTTCTTTCACTCAATAGTTTTCAGGCGGGTAAAATTTTCACTTATGAAACAACGACCGCAACAGCAAAGCCAGAAGGATTTGATTATAGCACCAGACCCTTGCTGGAAGAAATCCCAGTAAGAAAACAGGCGGCAAAAAGGCATTTTGGTTGTAATGCTTATTTTACTCGTCAATCTTGGGACATTGTTAATGAGTATATAAAAAACTTTTCAAAACCAAATGATTTAGTTCTTGACTGTTTTGGTGGAAGCGGAGTAACTGCGATTGAAGCATTAATGTTGGATAGAAAGGCAATTCACATTGATTTGAACCCATTATCAGAATTTATAGTTACATCTCTTGCTTCTCCTGTCAATCAAAACGAATTTATTGACGCATTCAATAGAATTAAAAAAGATTATGAAAAAGAAGAACCTATAACGAAAGAAGAAATTAAAAAAGCATTGAAAAAATATTTTTCTCCTAAAGGATTCAAATTACCAAAAGGTTCTGATGTAGAAACAATAGAAGATTTATTCACCGATAAACAACTTGCTCAACTCGCATTATTAAAATATTTAATACATAAAGAAAAAAATGGGAATATAGAAATGTCTTTGTTGCTTGCTTTTTATAATACAATAAGCATTATTAATAAAACATTTCACGAAACACCAAAAGGAGGAGGAAATCATTTTGGATACTATTACCGATATAGAATTGCACCACGACCAGCAGACAGAGATACATTAAAAACTTTTGAAGGTAAATTCAAAAGAATTTTAGAAGGGAAAAAAGAAATGTCTTCTAAAATAAACAATCAGACATTTAAAAATCTTACAATAAAAAAGGGAACAGCAACAAATCTGAAATGGCTTCAGAAAGAAAGTGTGGATTACATTTATACAGACCCGCCATACGGAAAGAAAATTCCCTATTTAGATTTATCAATAATATGGAATACTTGGCTTGACCTTAAAGTAACAGAACAAGATTATATGCAAGAAGCCATTGAAGGAGGAGAGCATAATAAAACAAAAAAAGATTACAACAAGTTAATTTCAGAAAGCATTAAGGAAATGTATCGCGTGTTAAAATACGACCGATGGATGAGTTTTGTATTTGCACATAAAGACCCAGAATTCTGGCATTTGATTATAGAGACAGCCGAAGATTGCGGATTCGAGTATAAGGGGGCAGTTCCCCAAAAAAACGGGCAATCAAGTTTTAAGAAAAGACAAAATCCTTTTACTGTTTTATCTTGACAACTAATTATCAATTTTCAAAAAGTAAAAAATCCAAGAGCGGTAATGAAAGCGCATTTAGGAATGAAAATTGCCGACATAGTTTTACAAACCATTGAAGGAATTATAGCGAAGAATGAAGGCGCATCACTCGAACAAATAAATGATGAACTTATTATTAAAGGAATGGAATTAGGATTCCTCCACCTGTTAAAAAAAGAGTATTCCGATTTAACTCCTATTCTGTTGGAGCATTTTGATTACAGCGAACAAACAAAACTTTTCACTATCAAAAAAGACAGCAAATTCAAAACGCATGTTGATACCGCGCTACGCATCCGTTATTATCTGATAAGTTTTATGAGAAGAATGGAAAGGGAAGGAAGGAATCCAACTTTTGATGAGATTGAATTTAACATTTTACCGCTATTAAAAAATGGTGTGACTCCACCCAAACAATCCATTGAGAAAGTTCTAAAAGATATTGGTGAACATATCGGTGAGGATAGATGGAAATTAAAAAAGGGTGGGCAGGGAAAATTATTTGAGTAGCGCGAATTGAGTGACCATCAGTTGAAAGAATACTGGAAAGAATTTCAAATTGAAAAATAATAATTCATAAATAAATATCAATGTCCAATGGCAAAAGAAAATTCCATCAAATGCCCTGAGTGCGGGGCAGAGATTGATGTAAACGCAGTGCTTTATCATCAACTCTCCGAGCAGGCAAAAAAAGAGAACGAAAAAAAGTTCGCCAAGAAAGAGCAAGAACTTTCGGAAAAAGAAAAACAACTTAAGGAGGATAGGAAAAAACAGGATGAAGTAGTCGAACAGGAAGTGGATTCCAAACTTAAAGCAGAGAAGAAGAAATTGGAGGAATCCATTCGCAAAAAAGTGAATGACGACAAAATGGATGAGATGGAAGCAATGAAAAAAGAATTGGATGAAAAATCTGAACAAGTAAAACAGTTAGGAAAATTAAAAGCCGACCTCGCTCGCACCGAAAGAGAAAAGCAAGAACTCAAAGACCAGATAACTGCCGAGCAGGAAGAAAAGTTCAATCAACTTCTGGCGAAGGAAAAGGAAAAGATTCAAAACGATGAAGGGGAAAAAAATAAAACCGAACTCCAGAAACGCCAAAAACTCATAGAGGATTTGAATAGCAAACTTGAAGAAGCCAAAAGAAAATTAGTGGAGAGTTCAAACAAACAGACGGGCGAAATCAAAGAAATAGAGTTGCGGGATTTTCTCAAAGTAACTTTTCCTATTGATGAAATCGGAGATGTGCCGTCAGGAGTGAATGGAGCGGATGTAATGCAGTATGTCCGCAGCAACATCGGGCAACCGAGCGGACTAATTTTATACGAGAGAAAGGAAACCCAAAAGAAGTGGGGTGCAGATTGGGTTTCCAAACTGAAAGATGATGGGAGACGAGCAAAAGCGGATATATGCGTTATTGTTTCTCATGCGATGCCGCCAGATAATCAGGAAACGCATTTCAGGGAAGGTGTTTGGGTTTGTACATTCTCCGATGTAAAAATTCTAACTACGCTGTTAAGAGATGGACTTATCAAGCAATACGCTGCTATTACTTCTCAAACCGACAAGGGAACGAAAGCAGAAATGCTGTATGCCTATTTGCATAGTCCAGAATTTAAGAATCATATTACTGGCGTGCTGGATGCCTTCAAAAAAATGGATGCAGCCCTCCAAAAAGAAAGAGTAGATGCGTTAAAAAAATTTGCTGAAAGAGATGCGGACATTTTGCAGGCGAAGCAAAGTTTAATCAACTTCTGGCACAAAGTGGATAGGATAGCAACGGATAGTTTGAGCAAGGAAATTAAAATTCTGGAAACGCCTGTTCAACCACAGTTGGGCGAAGGGCAAGTGGAAGCAAATTAAAAAAATCTTAAAAATAATTTCATGTATTACAACAATCCCAATCCCCTTAAATTCAAAACAAAATGTTTAACCTGCGGGAAAGAGTTTTTGGACAGCGGGAATCACAACATTAGTCCAACTTTTCAGTGCAACTGCTATGATGATTTGCTGATTGAAAAATATATCTGTAATCCTTGTCATCAAAAGGGAAATTTGAAATGCCCCAAGTGCGGTATGCCAATAGAAACGGTGAGTGTATTGTACTAAAAATAGGATATAAAACTTAAAATCATAAACACAATGAACGAATACGATTACTACAAGCGAGAACAATACCGTAAACAACGCATTAAAAAAATAATACAGGCAGAAGAAGATTCCGTTAGAGAAAATTATCAAATCATCTATAATTTCCTGAAGTCAGTAGGAAAGAATTTTGCGCGAGATGAAAAAATTAAACACCTGAAAGAGTTTGAACTATTCATTGATGATTTGCCCGAACCGAAGAATGCCAAAATAAACTGTTGCAATTTAATTTTCTGGTCAGTCCTGATGTTTCCTTTCAAATGGTTAGCCACATACGAGGATTTGGACGGGAACATAATGGGCGAAATAGCAGACAAGGCGGTGCAAGCGCAGAAACTTATGCCTGATGATAGGAAGCAAGCGCAGGATTGTTCTTTATTCAGGAAGTATAATAAAACTCTATTCGTATGAAAGAAGAATTTATTTCACTTGAGGATGAAAAAATAATCAGAGATTCTTATGCTGAACTTCTTGATTGGCTTAAAGAGCGCGGAGTTTTTGCTTACAAACTTGAACAGGAAGGCAGAAAAAAAGGAATTCCATTGAGCGAAGAAAACGACCCTTATCTGAAGGCGTTAGAAAAAGTAAAAGAATTGCCCGCAGCAGAAAAAGCACACTTTACCGAAATGAACATTTTATTTTTTGCTGTGATTATGGGACGGCTTCAATTTGCTGGAAAATATTTTAGGAGTGCAATTACTTTTCTGGAACAGGCAAATAACGCATTGAAATTGCAAGGGCAATCATTCGCAGATTTTGAAATCTATAAAAAAA
This sequence comes from Bacteroidota bacterium, assembly GCA_016195025.1. Classification (NCBI taxonomy): domain Bacteria; kingdom Pseudomonadati; phylum Bacteroidota; species Bacteroidota bacterium. Next base: position 23,068 of record JACQAL010000019.1, read on the forward strand.
GTTCTCTATACCAAAAATATAAAACACTATTCCTATGAAAAATTCTGAACTTGAAATTCCATTTTTTGAAACATCATTCTTGCAGGAATGGTACATCCAATTTTTGGAGCAAATAATTATTGACGAATATCCTTTTTTCATGGAGGATATAATAAAAGATGAATCTGCTCAGAAGGCAATCATAGCCCACAGAAATTTCGGTTTGATTTCTATGGCAAGTAAGAAAGGAACTTCGCTTTTCAATCTGCTGGATGTGGCTGGCAAATGGGAGAATTTTCTTCTTGCTGCAATTACCTCCCGTCACGGAGAAACACTAATGCGAATACTTATTCATCAACCGAAAAGTTTATCCGAGAAGATAATAATTCAAAAATTGGTTGCCAATGCTGGTTTTACCAGATTGTTTCTTGAGGAAGAAATGGTTGGCTGCCCTGAATTATCATACACGATTCACAGAGGAAGAAAATTATCCATTGAGGAAGCAAAGCCGTATGAAGATGCCCTATCAATGCTTCAGCACTTATGCAAGCAGGTTGGGGCGCGGGATATTGTTCAGGATGTGAAGGTGCGGGAAAATAAAAACGGAAAATCCGTTAAAGGAAGGCGAAAGAATAACTGAAGAACGATTTAACGAACTTATTAAATCGCTCGACAACAAATGAAAGCAAAAATGGCGCACGAAGAATTTAAAATATACGATACAATTACCAGTTTAAATATTTACATCGGAATATTTTGATGAAGAAAATCGTACACAATAAAAAACATGATGCACTACAATTTATTTTTAGACGACAGAAGAACATTACATGAAATATCTGCAATGACGAATGATACTTCTTATGTAGATAACAAATGGATTGTTGTTAGGAGTTACAATGAATTTGTTTCGACTATAAAAGAAATGTTTGGGCGAAATTATTTTCCATTACTCATTTCGTTTGATAATGATTTAGGGTATGAAATTCCAGAGGATGAAAAGACGGGGTATGACTGCGCAAAATGGGTTGTGGATTTTTGCATTGACAATAATCTGGAACTTCCCAAATATAAAGTGCATTCTCAGAATCCAGTTGGACAGAAAAATATCAGTTCTTATTTGGCAAATTATCTTAAACATTCGGCTGGAGCAAGAAACAAAAATTGATTGAATGAATAATCATCAGAATAAAATAGAACTTGTATTCACTTTTCTTGAATTGCCTGACGGCAGAAAAAAGGCAGTCGAATTAGGATTGGAAAAAATGTTCGATGAAGAAATTGAAAGAATCAGAAAGAAACTTCCTGTCATAACTTTAAGAGAATTGGCGATATTGCAATCAGAGCAGTTAGCCAAGCAAAAGCCAGTTACCTTAGAAGAAGCAAGGGCGCAATTTCTTTGGATACGATATGGCACGAAAGGAGAAACGAAAGAGATGTATTTGGAAAAATATAAGAAGGGAGAATTTGATTTTATCTATAAAAAATTTGATGACCCAACTGAAAAATAAAACCAATGAAAGAACAATTACGAATTTCCGCTAAAGATTTAGGCGCAATGGCTCTGCCCGATTTCTGCCCGCGCTGTTTCTGGATTGAATGGCATTCCGATTCACTTCCGTTTCCGACACCTTTTGCTGGAATATTTTCTTCCATTGACAGTTACACGAAAAAAGTAACCAACATTCATCACGATAAGCACAATCATATTCCAAAGTGGTTTCAAAAGTTCGGCATCAAAGGCGTTCCGCAAGAAGTTTCAAAGAATTTTTTTATCGAAGACAATGCAACTAATATTAAACTCACGGGAATTCCAGATGAAGTCCTAAAGGATGGAAAGAATTATACTATCCTTGACTACAAGACCGCCCGCTTCACCGAGCATCAGGATGAACTGTTTCCGATGTACGAAATTCAGTTAAATGGCTACGCTTGGATTGCAGACCAAACAGGATTCAGTCCTGTTACCAAACTGGGACTGGTATATTATGAACCGCAGACAAATTTAACGCTGGATAGCATCCAAGATTTTCTTCGCCCCACAGGATTTACTATGCCCTTTGATGCAAATTACAGAGCCGTTGATTTGAATGTGTCCAAAGTCAAACGGCTGTTGAAACAATCGCGGGAAATTATGGATTTGAAAAAGCCGCCTAAAGGAAAATCCGATTGTGAAAATTGTGAGTCGGTGAAAAATCTTTTGGAATTGTTAAACTAAAAATTTTAGAATATGGGACAATACGAGCGTAGGGATGTTAATGAAAGGATAGCAAGAATGAGCGATGAGGAATTCAAAGCATTGCTTGATAGAGCAATCCTGATACTTGCAAAATTTGAATCTGAAAAGAAGAATCCTCCATCTGAATTACAGCGCGAAAGAACGATTCAATGGTTGCCATATATGAAAAAGGTTTATGACATCGCAGATAAAATAAGAGCGGAACAAGCAAAAAATAAAACTTCAAAAAAATAAATATGGAAAACACAAATGCACAACAACAGACCGACTCCAACAAAGGCGCATTCCTCCGCTCACTCATAAAAATAAATCATCCCGACTGGACAGCCGAGCAGATTGAAGCGGAGTTCCAGCGGCAAATGAAGGCGAAGGACAACGAGCAGGACGATGGTTACTGCGAAGCGTGCAGTGGTTGAATAATCACGGAGAATACAATAATGCAAAACTCAGAAAAACTTCAAATATTTTTTAGAATATGAAAAAGAATTCAAAACACCAATCACAAACTACGGCAAAGAACAAATCTTGCTCACAGAAATCCAATCTGTATATCAAAGAAGATTTCGATTTGCAAAAGACATTGGCATTGATACGGCAACACAACGAATGGATAAAAGAATTGAGGACGCAAGGAATTTACTTAGAGTATTTTTAGAAAAAGACGCATTACTTCTTTTCCTGCACCTGTAAAGCGTAACAGCAGTAGCCAGACAGATGCGCGTTTCAGTTCTTATGAGATACTGAAGGACGGAAAAAATTATTCCATCCTCGATTACAAAACTGCTCGCTATACACCTAACCAAGATGTATTGTTTCCGATTTATGAAATCCAACTTAATGGCTACGCATGGATAGCAGACCAGACGGGATTTAGCCCCGTTACTAAACTTGGCTTGGTTTATTACGAACCTCAGACAAACCTTACAATTGATAATATCAAGTCCTACATTCATACTGATGGGTTCGCCATGCCGCGTTGAAGTGAATGTTTCCAAAGTTAAACGGCTACTCAAACAAGCGCGTGAGATTTATGACTTAAAACGCCCGCCAAAAGGAACGGTAGATTGTGAGGACTGTCAGTCGCTAAAGAACCTGATTGACTTGGTCAGTTAAACTCCTCCTTTATTGCATTTGGGTTAGGGGTTTATGTCAGTTCTTAAGAATGTATGATTAGGTTAGAACTACCGATTTGCTTACTTTGCTCAAATAGTTTATTCATAAAATTTCTTATCGGCTCTGCAAGTTGTTCCCTGCTTTGTATAAACTTAATCCCTTCTTGAATAAATATTTTTCTAAGCAATTTAGTTTCCGAAACGGATATGCCCCTTAATGCAAAATGTTTTTCCGCGATAGCGATGGTTTGCTGTCCGACTGCTTTTTTGAATTCAGCACAATCGTTCAGGATTTCTTTATTGAATATCACGCCAAACGCCCTTGACATAAGTACTCCAGAATATCTGCCCGTCCTGCCAAGAAGAATCAAATCTTCCTGCGTGAACCGAAATTCGGTTGATAAACTAATATCTTCAGTTTCTCTTATACTCTCGATAAAGAATAATAATTCTTTTTCGTCTTCTGGAATCGGCTTTCGGTTTTTTGGCGGGACGATGGACAGGTATATGTGTGAAATTTTTTTAGGAAAGATAAACGAGAAGTCATTCAGAAAATTAGTTAGCCCTTCTTTGACTGCATCGCTGACAGTCCCCCAACTCAACTGCTCATTGCCATTTACAAAAGTTATGCCCGTAGTTCTGCTTAAAGAATCAATAAAAATATTTCCGCTTTGATTATAGAAATGCAGTTTGGTTTTTCTTTCAAATATTCCGTTTAGGATGGCGCGGAATCTCTCCCGTTGAATTCCCCCTATATCCTCCACCAGTTTTATTTCCGAATTCAGTTTTTTTAAGGTGAATTTCTCGTACCTTTTTGTGGGAGGCAAGCCGATTAGTTCTCCGTGCTTTTTAACAATAATGATATTCTGGTGAAATAAAATATAATCTGCATCATTAAAAAAATCTTGAGCAACTTCTCCCTCAAATAAAAAATACAGAACATTCAATACATTTATGCTCCCGATATTTGATAAATTTCCACCAGTCATTACCTCACACAAAGCGTGGCTGTTTTCCGATGTCAATATATCCTGTCTTTCGCAAAATTCACATAACTCCTTGTTAGTTCTCAATAAATCTTTCCATTCTTCAGAATACTTATCAAACGCTTTTGCTTCTTCATCTACTTCTTTATTCAATTCTTTGAGGCGGGATAAAATCAAATCTAATTTTGTTACATCGAGTTCTTCATAACTGATTTCATATTTTTTCTCTTCAGGAAAATATTCCATAGTAAAAAACTTTTTCCCTTTTTTGACTTTTATCAAGTCCTCATAGCCGACTGGAACAACGGTAACATTATCCGAATTTAATTTTACGATGATGTGCCTGATGATTTTCTTTTGTTTGCCCTCTATGTAAACAGTCGTCATTTTACTGGGATAAAACTTCGGGTTATACTGCTCAAGGAAGTATTTAATTTCGGCAATCTTATTTTTCTTTTTTTCTTCTTTGCGACTTCCTGTAATTCTTTTAATATGGGGATAAAGAGATTTAAGCCACCTGTCAGATAATTGCTGGTAAAATAATTTTTCATCGAAATCCCTTTCAATGATATGCCAGTATTGGCTTTCTTTCAGGAATTTCACATAAGAAGGGAGGATGTTGGCTAATCGCGGCTGTTCTATGTTTTGCGTCTTGAATTTTTCCAAATCTAAAATGCTAAGGCATTCGCTGTATAGGAATGATGTGATATTTTTGAAAATCAGATTTTTTCTGATTCTATTTATGAGCAATACCAAATTGAAAAAATTATGTGTTTCTACACCTTTAATGATAAAAGATTTCTGTATTTCCAATTCATCATGAATTTTATTGATATTCAAGAGACCTCTTTTTTTCACCGCGATGTTTACTTCTGCTTCTACTTTTATATTCCTAAGTTTGAATTCGCGTTCCAGAAAATCGCAAATCTCCTGTGATTGGATATTGGAATAATTTCGGATAGTATCACCGTTGATTTCTTTCCCATCTTTCAGTATTTCCCAAATTGCATCCACAATTTTTTCAAGGGAGATTACTCCTTTTAACTGTCGCGTAAATGTTTGTCTGGTTTTTCTGACCGCTTTCCTGATAGCACTTTTTTCCGCCTTTTCTTCCTGAAATTTTCTAAGTTCCTCAAGTTCATATTTGCTTTGTATTTCGCATCGTGTCAGGAACTCGCAAATCTCCTCAGGTATTTCATGCGGAATAATTTTTCGGATGCTGTCATACTCAATTCCCTTTTCTTCTATCAATGCTATCGCAATTATTTCTTTGACTTGTTCTTCCGAAAGTTTTGGGAAAATTTTATTCAGCACAATGGTTAATACCTCCTCATTTTCATCCTTTTCGTTGCATTTTTTTTCTTCCCAATGCCTGACAAATTCTTTGCAAAATTCCGACTGAACTTCGTATGTTCTGAAGTTGAAAATCCGATGATGATATTTTTTCTCGCTGTTGCAGAAGCAGGCGACTGCATCGTCTAAAATCAGCGGGGGCTTCTGGCAGATGAAATGTTTTATTCGTTTGTAAAAAGAATAATGAAAGGAGTGTATTTCTTTCTGGAAATCTTCTTCAAATTGTTTTATATTATTTACAATCCTTTTGGCGTAGATGGATGACTTTTCACTCTCTAATTTGATGTCTGGATATAATTGCTGTTGCAGCAAATCGGCTATCTTCTCACGATATGCTATTTTTTTTACTCCTATTGCATTGTTACTCCGATTAGATGTCCTGATTAAAATTCCATCCAGTTCAAATTCTGGAACGAACCTGAAATCCGCATTTGGCGGTATTTCGTCAATCAAACTGAATGCAAAAAAGAATTCAGGGGAAACAGGCAGGTCTGAATTTGTATGCTTCCCGATAATCACTTTTGCTTTTTCAATATTTATTTCTTCTTCAAGTTGCTTTTCAAGGTTCTCCCTGTTGAGTTTAACGGCTTCTTCAACCCCAGAAGACAGGTAATCAAAAAATTCCTGCTTTACCGATGCCTGCAATGCCGTTGTTGTTTTCATCTGCTTAATATTTTTCGATTATATCAAAGAAACTGCCTACTATATTTTTATGCCTGTCTAATCGCTTGAGTGTTTTTTGCCGTATGATAGGTCTGTCGGATTTTTCAAACGAAAAGTATTGGGTGAGATACCGTTCAAGGTTCGATAATGAAATGCCGTTTTTATGTATGGGCTTTAGTGTTCTTTCTGACTCAAAATTAAAATATATTGAGTTGATAATTTCGCAGGCAGTAACATTGACATAACTCATGGATTGCATTAAGTAATTTTTTGTCGTCAGCGGGGAGTCGTCAAAGGTGTGGTAAACTTCCAGCATAGCCAGTTCAACATTTTTTTCTGGGCGCACCAACTCTTTTTCAAAAAACTTTTTTTCATCTGGATTCACGGCAAAAATCATTTCGAGCGATTTCGCGTACTCGTCAATTATCCGTATCAGGAGCATCTGCTGTTTTACGCTTAGTGGTTTCCCGCCACAAATGAACCGATACGAAATGCTTTTCAGTATCCTCAAATCGTCTTTTATCTTGGAAGATTTAGAGCCGAAGAATTCTTCTATTCTGCGGTTTTCCATTTTGAGTTTGACCATCAGTTCCGTATGGCTCTGAATAAGCGAATAAAATTTCTGGGAAAAGGTGTCGGTCAATCTACCCTTTCTTTTCGGGTACATTTCTTTTTGCACCTTTAGTAGCATCAGCAAAAAATCTATCGGGTTGTCCTTGTAGTCGAACATCCTCGCCCTGAAATCAATGTTGAACCTGAACAGGTCTTTTTTTGCAAAAAGTATCTGCTGACATATATAACTGAGCCACTCCATTGTGGGCGCATAATTTTCTCCCTTGACTTCAGCGTTCTGCATCCTCTTTTCAATTTCTTTCATCTTAGGAAATTTGTTAAACAGCGGGACTCTAAACACAAGGGAGAAATACGGCTTTATTATTTTCCAAATCTCATCTCTTGTCATTTTCTGCGCGACATCGGAATATTTTTGAAGTTCCCGAAGTTCTTGCTGCGTTATGTTTTCAAAATTTATTTTTGCTTTGTTTGCAGAGATATACCGTTCCGAAAGGTTTGAAATTATTTCTTCGTCTTCCTTTGTAAGTCCTCCTTCAATTTTTATGTCGCTTATAGTCGGGAGGCGGGGCAGGTCAATCGGCTTGCGTATCACCAAAAATTTTTCTTGTTGTTTAATAGCCAGAATAAGTTCTTTACCGTTTGTATCTTCGGAATATTGCACGCGGTCTTCATCAGTAATTATGATGTCTATGTTTTCCATTTTAACTTTATGTCCAGAATGTTAAATTTTGGTGTGAAAATGTGTTATCCGATGTTCTACTCAAAAGTAATAAGAATCCTACCAATCTACTTTTATCTTGATTAAAAAATAAAAGAAGCGAGAAGCAGATTAGTTAGTGTAGAGATTTTGGGACTTCGCTATATGAGACCGACATCTATTAAAAAAAGAAAAACTGGGATAAATAATATTAAATATCTCCTGTGAATCACCCCCAAAGACCAGATTAAATATTATTTCTCCCTTTTTCTTGCCATAACTCTTTTCTAAATAATATTTTTTGTTCAGAACTTAGTCCATAGAAATAATATTATTTCCATAATTTTATTTTATCTTAGCGTCTGATGAGGCAGAAAAAAGTCAGCATAAACGGCAACCTTTTTAGTACCAAACTCGAAGGGCTTTTCCATTCATTACTAAGACGGGAAGGAATAGCATTCCGCCAGAACCAGAATGCAGAACTGATTCCAAAATTTAATTATCTGAATGAGGACTGCTCTGCCTTAAAACTGAAGATACAGTTTATGTTCAAAGACATGGCAGGACGGCTTTATTATGTGTTTGTAAGCAATAGGAACGACAATGTGAAGCGAATTAAGATTCTTATGCTGAAAAATCTTTTGAGGCGCACAAATCAAATTGCATACATCTTCAATGTTTCTGACGAGGCAGGAGCAAATGAAGTGCTACACTCTATTAAAAAAATTTCTTCTTCACCTACAAATTCAAATTCTTCTGCTCCGTTATCAGTATAATTTTTTTTGAAAAATTTAATATTATTTTTTCTTTCCCCTTTTTTTCCGATGAGTTATGGCAGGTCATCGTTTTTTTTCTTAATGTATAAAATCGGCAGAAAAACTACTGCCCGTAAGTCATAAAGCGGTACTATGACCTAAGCCGCCCGTTCCTTTCTCCAATAAAGTATCTGAACTGCCTTAGGGTAAAAACTTTTTCCTCTGGAAGTTCTGAATCCTTCGCGGTTGAGACGGTCGGCAATTTTTTGGTAGGTCATCTTTCGTTCTTTCCGCAACGCATAAACATATCCGATTGCCCGCTTGTTATTCGGATTCTCTTTTGCCAATCGGATAATGACCTTTGTTCCCTTCTCCCTCGCTTCATCGGTAAGATTTTCTGGTGTTCCGAGTTTTTTGCCTCGCTCCTTTAATGCTTTTAATGCGCTGCGGGTTCGCTCTGAAATCCGTAAGATTTCTTCTTCATTCAAACTTGTTTTTAGTTTAATGATAAGCGGTGTATCACGCGGGCTTTCCGCTGAAACAAATTCAACATTACTGCTAAGTAAAAAATCAATCAATAGTGAAAAGCGAGACAGACGGGACGCTTCTTTTACAACGAGTATTGCGCCTTCTTTCTTTGCTGTATTGATTGCTTTTAACAGCAATGGTCGTTTCTTCAGCAGGGTATCAATACTTACATGGCTATCCATGCGAATCCTGTCTTTGTTCGCTGCGGTTTCTATTTCTGTAAAACTCTCTATGATTACACCATCCACAGATTGCACATAGGTTTCCACAGAGAATTTTTGTGCATCGAGTCCCAGCCCAGAATGTTTTTGCTTCTGAGTGCTGACCCTATAATACGCTATATATTTTTTCATTTTTCTTGAATTTGCAATTCCATAAACGGACGATTAAGAAATTACATTTACGCGCACACGGACACTTTTGCAAACGATTCTTCATTGCTGAATGGATGTTTTAAGTTGCTTGTACGATACGACTGTCCCCGCCATCACCTTCATCATCACTCCTGCCAGATAAAGCACTACAAGCATTACAATGAAGAACAGGATACCCTTGAATAGAGGACTGGAAGTTATCTTATCCATCTTGTCCTGATACTTCCACTCGCTGTTCATTCTCTTTTCGCTTGCATTCTTTTCCATATTCAAAATATTTATTTATTATTTATTACAACAGGTTCTATTCACTCCCATTAGTATTATTTTGCCTATGTTTGGTGATGAAAGTTTGAGGGGATTGAAGGACTATCCAGCCGTTCCGTGAATTCTGCAACCTTTAAGAAATCGGAAATAAGTTGGTTAGATATTTTGAACCCCCTCGCTACTCTTTTTGCTGAAGTCGAGGGTTCAACTCCCTCCCTCGCAACTTCTTCTATCCTTTCAAAAATTTTATATAACTGTTTGCAGATTAGATTTTTTTTATACATTGCCCGCAGTTTTACACACTCGCCATGGCAAAAAGAAAAAAACAAAAATCGCGCAAATCAAAAGCGAAGCGGAACAAACCGAAAAAAAAGAAATCCGCTGCAAAAAAATCTTCCCGCTCAAAAACAAAACTGAAAAAGAAAAAACCGGCAAGAAAAAAATCGAAAAAGATTTCGAAAGCAAGAAAAGTAAAGCAGGCAAAGAAAAAGGCATCTAAAGCAAAAAAGAAGAAAGCAAAAAAAGTTTTGAAGAAAAAAAAACTTAGCAAGAAAAAATTAAAAGCCGCTGCTAAGAAAGAGAAGATTTCAAAAAAGGAAAAGAAAAAAGAAAAACCGGCAGTGGCTCCGCTTGAAATAGTTTCTGCCAAGACAAAAGAAACTGCCGAACAACTTCCCAAGCCGCCCAGCCCGAAAGTTATTGCGAGAGCAAAAGCAGCGCTCGAGGCAAAAGAAAAAGCAAAAATTCCTCCGCTCCCCATTGATAAAGCCGCTGCGGAGAAGCAGTTAAAACTTGCCGAGCCGAAAAATAAACTGGTACTCGAATACATCATTCACTCTTCCCCTGCCCTGCTTTTTGAATTCCTCACAGCGCCCAGCGGATTATCAGAATGGTTTGCCGATAATGTGAACATCAGCGGAAGCGTATATTCATTTTTATGGGAAGGCGCAGAGCAAAAAGCAAAAGTATTGTCGGCACAAGAAAATAAATCCATCCGTTTTCAATGGATGGACCGTCCGGCAAATTCCTACTTTGAATTGCGCATTGAAAAAAATGAACTCACCGATGAACTTTCTTTGCTCATCACCGATTTTGCCGAATCTCCCGAAGAAACAAATTCGCTTGAAGTGCTCTGGCAAGGACAGGTTCAGCGCCTGATGAAAGTAATTGGTTCCAAAATTTAATTTCTATCTTTATTTATTCTATGAAAAAATTGTTCAGGGATAATCTTGCATTTTTTTTCCCTTACTTTTTATTTCTTCTCATCGCGGGAATTTTTCTTTCCCTGCATTCAAAAGGCGAGGCACACCTCATCCTGAACCAATACAGATATGAAATTTGCGACACGCTGTTTTGCTATGCAACCTGGCTCGGAGATTTTTTTGCGGTGATTGTAATTGTTTTCGTTTTATGTTTTTTCAACTATCGTTTTGCTCTGCTGGTTGGATTGAGCAATATTTTTTCAGCGCTCATCACTCAACTGCTCAAGCACACTTTATTTTCGGATGTTGACCGTCCTACGAAATTTTTCGAAGGAATTCATCAACTGAATTTGGTTGCCGGCTATGAAAATTATCTCTACAATAGTTTTCCGAGCGGGCATACCACTGCCGCCTTCACCACTTTTTTCTGCCTGGCGCTTATTTTCGAAAATAAAATTCTGAAGTTCGCCATGTTCCTGATTGCGCTCACAGTCGGATTATCGCGCGTATATCTTTCGCAGCATTTTCTGAACGATGTGTATGCAGGTTCATTAATCGGAGTCATCACTACCCTGTTATTTTACTCCTGTCTTTTTTCAGAAAAAGCAAAAACAATTTCATGGCTCAATAAATCACTGCTGAAATAAATAACTCTCTTTATTTTCTTACCTTTGATTTACTATGGAATTGCTTTTACTAAAACCATCCAACAACACGCTGGAAATTTGCCTGAATGCCGAAACAGGAACTTTTTCCTTCATCGGCAGGTCGTATCCTGAAAACAGCATATTATTTTTCAAGCCCGTGAATGAGTGGATTGAAAAATATATTCAAACTCCCGCGTCAAAAACCATATGCACTTTTAAGATTGAGTATATGAATTCCGCTTCGCGGAAATGCCTCATGGAAATTTTTAAACTGCTGGAGCCGCTTCATAAAACCACCCGTTCGGTTACCGTTCACTGGAATTTTGAACAAGACGATGACGCCATGAAAGAAACCGGAGAAGAATACAGCAATCTTTTCAAACTCAATTTCCAGTTTAATTCCTTTTAAGAATTGAGTACATTTTATAAAATCCAAACTTCAAAACCGTATTTTCTCAAAAGAAAAAGAAGCCATTGTGTGGCTGAGAAATGTTCAGAGAGATAAGTTATCATGAAAAAACAATTCAACCGGAAAAAATTCGACTCCCGCCCGCGAAGAGACAGCGATGATAAAAAGGAACGTGGCGAAAAAAAAGATTGGGGCAAAGGAAATTCACGCAGCAATAACCGTGTCGGAAATAATAAACACGAAAGAAGAGAAGAGAAGCCCTGGGAGAAAAAACGATTTGACAGGGAACAAAAGCCCTGGGAAAAAAGACGCGATGAAAAAAGATACGACCGGAAAAAAAGTTTCGTAGAAAAAAAAGAACAAAATCTTAAAAAAGCATTTGAGCGAAGCGAAAAAACAAATCATGTATCTGCGCCCAAAATAATTCCTCCTGCTGAAGGATTAATCCGCCTGAATAAATATCTTGCCAATGCCGGCATTTGCTCACGGAGAGAAGCCGATAAATTTATTGAAGCGGGTGCAGTGAAGGTGAACGGAAAAATTATTACCCAACTCGGTTATAAAGTTTCTCCCGGAGATAAAGTTCAGTTTGGCGATAACCGCGTGCAGAAAGAAAAAACTGTTTACATTCTCCTTAACAAACCCAAAGGATACATTACCACTACCGATGACGAGCGCAACCGCGCCACCGTGCTCGATTTAATTCAGGGCGTTGAAGAAAGAATTTATCCGGTCGGGCGGCTGGACAGAAACACTTCCGGGCTTCTTCTTCTTACCAACGATGGCGAACTTGCAAAAACATTAATGCATCCGAAATACCGCGTGCCGAAAGTATATCACATTGTGCTCGACAAATCGCTCAAGCCCGATGATTTGGATAAACTGAAAAACGGAGTTGAACTGGAAGATGGCTTTGCCAAGCCCGATGATATTGCGTATGTAGAGGGAACCGAAGGAAGAAAAGATATCGGCATTGAAATTCATTCCGGCAGAAACCGCATTGTTCGCAGAATGTTTGAACACCTCGGATATAATGTGGTGAAACTTGACCGCGTTCTCTATGCGGGGCTTACCAAAAAAAATATTTCGCGCGGCAAATGGCGCTTCCTCGCAGAGAACGAAGTGCGGATGCTGAAGCGCATCAAATAATTTTTCCAACGCTTCGTTGTGGATAGATAAACATTCTGAAAAGAAAAGCAAAATTCTTTTTTTGCAACTTTGTGCGCATGAAAATCATCAGGCGAATCCTATTCACGCTGCTGTTTTTGTTTCTTCTCATTGCGGGAACATTGTTCATCATTGCTTTCGCCTATGAAAACGAGGTGAAAGAGTATATGATTCAGCAGTTGAACAAGCATTTGAAAACACACGTGATTGTTGACAGCAAAAACATTCATCTCTCGCTGCTCAAAAATTTTCCGTACGCTTCGCTTGATTTCAAAAATGTGCGGATGCTCGAAAGCCCCGTTGGAAAAAAAATAGCTGTTGATACTTTGTTTTCAATGGAAGAAGTTTCGCTGCAGTTTAATGTGCTGGATATTCTGCAAAAAAAATATGTAGTAAAAAAATTAAGAGCCGAAAACGGAAAAGTAAAACTCCGCAGGGCGAAAGACGGAACGGAGAACTGGGATGTTTGGCAAAAAAGCAATGACACCACTTCCGCTGCGTCTTCCGAATCGGCTTTCAATCTTGAAAAGTTTCAGTTCAGGAATATTGAATTGGTTTATCTCGACCAAAAACACCGCGATGATATTGCGTACACTATTCACAGCGGAAGCATTGGCGGAGAATTCACTAGCAAAAAATATACGCTTGCCATTGCGGGCGATTTGCTCGCAGAGCATTTCAGCATTGACAGCATAAATTACCTCAGCCGAAAACCCGTGAAGATGGATATGCATCTTGAAGTTGACAATGAGAAAAAAAATTATGTCTTCAGCGATGCCGCAGTAACCATTGCCGATTTAAAATTTTCAGCGGAAGGAAATTATACCGATGAAAAGAAACCCTATGTAAATTTAAAATTGAATGCGAAAGATATGGACGTGCAATCCGTTCTTTCGCTTCTGCCGGAAAAATTTAACGAGCGCATGAAGGAGTATGACAGCGATGGAGATTTTTTCTGCACCGCAAGCGTGACGGGCGCTGTTGATGCTCCTGAAGTGAGGGCTGCGTTCGGAATTTCAAAAGGAGAAATCACGCAGTTGAGTTCAAATGTGATGCTGAAGAATGTAACACTTTCGGGAAATTATTTTTATTCTCCGGCAAAAGATTTTCTTGAACTGAAAACTTTCTCTGCCGTACTGGCAAACGGAAACATTGAAGGAAATTTCAGGATGGATAATTTTTCTTCTCCTTTTGTGAGCGCAAAATTAAATGGCGCTTTCTCTATGGAGGAATTGCGAAAGTTTCTGAAGATGGATACGCTCTGGAATTATCCGGTTGAAACTTTTTACGGAAACATGAAAGTGAATCTGGATTACAAAGGGCAGTTGAATGCTTCGCGCAAGTATAAAAAATCTGATTTCGACAACATGAATCTTACGGGTGAAATGCAACTGGAAAACGCAGGCATTCAACTAAAAAATTCTTCGCTTGCGTTCGACAGCATTAACGGCTCTTTCGCGCTTAACAACAACAGCATTGCCGTGAATTCATTCAGCGGAAAAACTTCCAAAAGCGATTTTTCCCTGAAAGGAAACCTCGAAGATGTGCTCGCTTTTGCTTTTACCGATGATGCGGGAATAAATGTGGAAGCAACTTTTCAATCGGAGAATTTAGACCTCGATGAATTTTTAATCAACCAAAAAGTTTCCACGAAGAAAGATACCGTATACCGCATTCATTTCTCTCCGCAACTTAATTTTTCTCTCAGCACACGCATCGGGCATTTATCGTTCCGGAAATTTGCGGCAGATAATCTTCGCGGAAGTTTTCAACTGCGCGGGCAGAAACTGATTGGCGACCCTATTTCATTTTCCACTATGGAAGGAACTGTTTCAGGCAGCGGAATGATTGATAATTCCATTGACAGCAATTTATTGATTACCTGCAATGCCAACCTGAAAAAACTAAACATCTCCAAACTGTTTGAAGAGTGCGGGGACTTCGGGCAAAAAACTATTTCATACAATCATTTGCGCGGAACCGGAACTGCCGATGTGCAGTTTGCCAGCGTGTGGAAATCCGATTTAACTGCCGACCTCAACCGCATTTACGTGCACAGCAACCTGCTCATTGAAAAAGGCGAACTCATAAAGTTTGAACCCATCCGGGCGCTTTCAAAATATATTTCAGTTGCGGAATTAGAGGACATAAAGTTTTCCACGCTCGAAAATCAAATTGAAGTGAAAGACAAAAAGGTTTTCATTCCGAAAATGGATATTCAATCAAGCGCGCTGAATGTTACGCTCAGCGGAACGCACGGGTTTGACAACGCCATTGACTATCATTTCAAAGTGCTGATGAGCGATGTGCTGTTCAGCAAAGCGCGCAAGGCAAAAAAAGAAAACGATGAGTTTGGCGTGGTGGAAGACGACAAGAGCGGGCGAACCAGTTTGTTTATTTCAATGACCGGCACGGTGGACGAGCCGAAATTCAACTACGACAAGCAGGGAGCGAAACAAAACCTGAAAGAAAACATGGCGGAAGAAAAACATACACTGCGCCAGATTTTGCACGAAGAATTCGGATGGTTTAAAAAAGACAGCACGCTGAAAAAAGATAAACCTAAAGATGACGGCAAGTTTATTATTAAATGGGATGAAGAAGAAAAAAAGAAAGAAAAGAAAAATGAGGATGAGGATTTTTGAGAATTAAATTTTAAATTTCAAACCAACGCTTATTCCTATTAAAGAATTTTTGAATGAAACAAATTGATTAGGGTCGTACTTGCCTAAAAAATTATAATACTTATTTGTTTTGCCATTGTATAAAAAATCGGAATCAGAATTTTTCACATCAATGAATCCGCCTTCGTAGTTAAGCATTACAACGAGCAGTGACTTTTCATATAATTTTCCTTGCCACCCCACTCCTATCATTTCACCTATATCGTATTGCTTAAACGGGCGACTTGTGAACTTAATTTTAGCATCTGCCTTCCCGTAATACCATGGAAAAGAAACATTCAAATAATAATGAACGGAATCTCCGGTAGCAGTATACGATTGGTTGAATGAACCGTATGAATTGCTTGCTTCCCAAAAAAAGTAATCGGTATATTTAATCAGGCGTGCATAATAAATTCCAATATAGCAGCTGAAACCGTTTTCTTTATCTTCAGAAGTATTGTAATGCAGTTGCAAAGGAATAGTAAGATAAGTTAATTTCGTACTCTTGGAAAAAGAATACAGCACCTCTTTATTACCCGTCATGCTGTCATTTTCAGTGCCGCGATAGTCAGAATACTCCTGCCCTTTGGATGAAAGTGCCGCCCCAATACTCATTCCTAAATTTTTACTTATGTGATAACCGGCTGAAGCGCCCACTTGAAAATGATAAGTCGGTTTTTTCTTCATAGAGGATATATCGGGAGAATAACTGAAGGGTGATGTAAGCACTTTAAAATCTCCTCCGAACGTTCGCTGATATTGTCCAATAGTATTTACAAAAAACTTTTCCTTAGAAGCAGATGATTTTTTTTCAGGAACAAAATCAACCTGCGCATACAAGCCAGATGAAATAAACAGGTGCGCGCTTACCGCAAGAATCAGAACGAGGAAGGATTTAGATAAAACTTTTGACATAAATTTATTTTGTCCTCGCAGAGTCTCCGCCTCTGGACTCTGTTGAAATGTATTCCGCAAAAATACAGATAGCAATAACACAGGCAAAAAAATATTAATTGCCGTTTACCTATTCACCTTCTTCGCAAGTATAAAAAACTATTTTGCCGTATTAAGCAATGTTAAACGCGCAGGTGGAAATTATTGAGCCGGAATTATTTTTTTGAGTTCAGAAATTAAAGCGGGAAGATTGCTCTTGGCGGTGTCCCATAGGCGAAAGGGATTCACGCCTTCATAATCGTGTATTATTTTATCGCGCATGCCTGCCATTTCCTTCCATGGGAGCGCAGGATGCAGGGTTTTGAAATCATCTGAAATTCTTTTTGACGCTTCTCCAATCACTTCAAATTCACGTATAACAGCGCTTTTGGTTTTTTCATCGTTGCAAAATGCGGATTCATCCATGCCTTCCATGAATTGCAAAATTCTTTCGGCTCTTTCAAGAATATGCCCGATGTAAACAAAGTTGTCCTTATGCATGATAAACGGTTTTCAAATCGCGCAGAATGTATTTCATTATAGGAGGATAAACGGCTTCTTTATCCACAAGGTCAACTTTTCTTCCCAGCTTTTCCGTGAGTTCAATTTGCATTCCGGCAATGTCAAACAATGTTGTTCCGCGCGAATATTCCACCAGCACATCAATATCGCTTTTGTCGGTCATCTCATCACGCACAAACGAACCGAAAATACCTATCTCTTTTACCTTATATTGTTTCAGGTAATTAACAATTGTATTAATAATATCTGCTTTGCTCATGGGTTATTTTTTTATGCAAACATACATAAAAAAGAAGGAAGATATATTCCGCAAAAATACAGATATTCCCAAGCGAAATCAACGCTGGCGTGCGTCTGCCTGCCCTGATGAATATCAGGAAGAGAAAAATCGTCTGAAATCATTTAGAAACGCGCGCGTCATTCATCCCGATGGAAGCTGCATCGGGGTGGATTCAAACCTTTGCTGCAAGTTCATTTTATTGCGGCTATATCCTAATCCCTATCACTAAAACGTCATCCACCTGTTCCAAATCGCCTTTCCATTCGCGGAAGGTTTTATCGAGAAATTCTTCCTGCTCTTTCATGGGCAGTTGCTGAATGCCAAGCAGTATTCGCTGAAAGTGGCGGTTCATGAATTTTTTTCCGCCCGGTCCGCCAAACTGGTCGCAGTAGCCATCGGAGAAAATATAAAAGGTATCACCGGGGTTGAGGTAAACCTGGTGGTTGGAAAACTTTTTTTCATCGCCTCCCGTAAGCAATCCTCCTATGGAATGTTTGTCTGCCCGCACTTCTTCCACTTCCAGCGCGTCCTTGCGCACCAAATATAAACTCCTGAGCGCGCCTGAGTATTGAAGCAAAATATTTTTATCGCCTTGCTTGTGCGCATCAAGGGCGCAAACGGCAATGTCCATTCCGTCTTTCGTATCGGGGTTATCGTCCTGGTGAAGCGCTCTTCGTATTCCCGCTTCCAGTTGGTTGAGCACTTCCGAAGGCGTGGTGATTTCTTTTTCCACAATTATCTGGTGAAGCGTGTCGTGCCCAATCATGCTCATGAACGCGCCCGGCACTCCATGCCCGGTGCAATCGGCAACTCCAACAATGTACTTGCCTTTTTTTTCTTCGAAGAAATAAAAATCACCGCTCACAATGTCTTTCGGGCGGTAATAAATAAAGGACTGGGTGAACGCATTGAATATATCTTCTACATTGGGAAGCAGCGCCTGCTGAATGAGTTTGGCGTAACTGATGCTGTCCTTAATATCTTTGTAAGCGGCTTCAAGTTTTTCATTTTTCAGGTTCAGTTCGCGGGTGCGTTCATCCACCAGCGCATGCAAATGTTTTTCGCGCTCTTTCAACTCCTGAATGATTTTTGTATTCTGGCTGCGCAAGCGCCCCAGCAGCACGCGCATGATGCCGCGCGCCACATCGTTGTATTTATGCGACACTACGGAAAAATCTTCCTGGTCTAACTGCAGAAGCACGCAATCGGTAACGGCAGTTACATCGGCAGAGCGCGGTTCGGTATCGAGCAAAGATATTTCTCCGAAAAACTTTCCGGCACTCAGTTCGGCAATGTCATAAATACCATCGTGCACTTTCACTTTTCCTTCGTCAATAATATACATGCAGGTGCCGAGTTCGCCTTTTTCAATAATGTGCGTGCCGGCAGGAATGGACATTACTTTCATGGCAGCGGCAATTTCGGTAACGATGTTTTCGGAAGTGGTGGAGAAAATATCCACGTGTTTCAGAATTTCTACTTTGTTCAGGGCAATATCGGTGCGAACGGTGCTTGCCAGCCGCGTTTCGGCTGCCGATTTGCGCGCGTGATTTTCCTTGTTGAGTTTCCCCAGCAGAATTTTTATTTCTTCTATATACTTCTGCTTGTTTGCTTCTCTGAGTGCAATGGCGGATTGGGTAAAATACCTGTGCTTCTGCATGAAATCGAGTTGCTGCGTGTACCACTGGAGAAGCGATTTTGGTTTTCCGTATTCGCTCCATTCTCTCTTGAGCGAATGGGAGATGCTGAAAAAATCATCTCTTCCCAGATAATCCAAATCGGCATCACAAATAAGTTTCTCCAGCAGGTTCTGCGGCTTGTGCGGAATGGAGGTGGCGAGTATGAGTTGGGCAATGGTGTTGATTTGATTGCGCGTGTAGCCGAATGTTTCCAGCGTGCCGCGCATCATGGTAACGCCCAGCGCTTCGTTGTCGTAATACTTGAAGAGGAAACCGCAATCGTGATACAAGGCGGCAGTTTTTAACAGCAGCGTATCTTCCTCGCTCAGCCGTTCGAATTTTGCCAGCCGCGCAGCCGCGTTGCAAACATCAATGGTGTGATGCACGCCATGATAATAGAGATTTTTCGGAAGGTCTTTCTCTAATTTTCTGATGATGTATTTTTCGGCATCTGCAAAATGCATGGCACCACGAAAATAAAATAAATACAAACAGGTACGACTACTAATGTAAATTGCCACCTATTTGATAAAATAATGCAAATGCCGCGAACCTGCCTGACCGGCAGGCAGGCAAATGCGAACACCGCGAATTTTTATTTGAATTTGTTACCCATAAAAACAGC
This sequence comes from Bacteroidota bacterium, assembly GCA_016195025.1. Taxonomy (NCBI): domain Bacteria; kingdom Pseudomonadati; phylum Bacteroidota; species Bacteroidota bacterium. The sequence goes on from JACQAL010000019.1 coordinate 42,724, forward strand.
TCATTATTATAGGCAGCAACTTGCGTTATTATTCCTGCCGCTTGTTCGCAGCAATGCTGGTTTCCTTTTGCGAGAGAATTAAAATTTCCACGCGTATATTTTTATTTGCCTGCGTTTGGTTTTTAGGTTCGGGAAAAACCGGCTTGCTTCCTCCGTAACCAATGGCGGAAAGCCGCGCGGAAGAAATTCCTTTGCTCACCAAATAGGTTTTGATTTTCTCTGCCCTGCACTGCGAAAGTTTTTTTGAACTGCCGCTGAAATTTCCTTCATACGATTTGCGGATTCTTTTATTGCCGTTCGTGTGCCCTTGTATTTCAATAGTGGTTCCTCCGCTGGCTATGAGGTATCCTGCCAGTTTATCCAATTCATCCAGCGCGCCTTCTTTCATATCACTTGAGTTGGGGTGAAAATAAATTTTATCCATCGTGAAATTATCTCCTTCGTGCAGGGAAGAAAGATATACTTCGTTGGTGAAAGCGCGCGCACTGTCGCCCGTAATAAAAAACACATCAAACGGTTTATACCCGAGGGCGGAAAAACGCAAATGATATTCTTTGTTCTTCTCCAGAGGGATTTCAAATTTTCCTTTCTCAAGTTTTGAAACAAGCGGAAGGATTTCTTTTTGCTTTCTTGCCAGCAACACTTCGGCATCAATGAACTCGTGTTTAGCGCTGTCGCGTACAAGAAAAACTGCTTTGGGTTCTTCTTCTTCCATATTTTTTCGAAGAGGCAGGGAAAAGACATCAGTATGTATAATTGAATCGGCAAAATTATTTTTCACTTCACTGTTTTTCATTGCGGCAGTTTCAACCAATGGATGGGCGTTCATTGCGCTGCCAAGACCATCAAGGTTTTTGAAACCTTGATGGTCTGATGCTGTATTTATCTTTTTCAATTTTGCCTGTTGAATTGGCTCTTCGTAGCATTTATCATAGAGGCATGGATGGGCGTTCATTGCACTGCCAAGACCATCAAGGTTTTTGAAACCTTGATGGTCTGATGCTGAATTTATCTTTTTCAATTTTGCCTGCTGAAGCGGCTCTTCGTAGCATTTATCATAGAGGCATTTGAATTTCTGAGCGCGCGCTTCATTTCTCAGCGTGAAAGAAAACCCGCAATCAATCCCTTTCACGTGATAGATGTTCAGAAAATAAATTTCCCCTTTCTTCGCCTGCACGGCATCCTGATAGGGAGAATTATAAATATCTTTTTTGTTCTTTGCCGGAGAAAAAGAAAGCCCGGTTCCTGTTTTCAGCATTTCATTTCTGTACATGTTTGCGCGCACGGGAGGAATTTTATTTGTTTTGATTTTACAGGCAGTGGTCTGCGGAGAAGTTTTGTAGAGAAAAAAGTTATAGGAGTTGCCTTTCTGAAAAGGGAAAATTTCAAAAGCAAACGAACAATCCTCACTGAAAGTTATTTTATACCAGAAGGATTTGGATGAATCCGCAAAATGTTCGTACACGGTGCCCGATGCATCCGTTACAAGCGTATCGGCAAAGGGATGAATGCCGCTTTCATCCATTCTTATTTCATTGAAGACCTCCGAACAGGCAGCGTCCTTGCTTTGCGGAAAAGCAAACTTCACGCAGAATAATACAACAACTAACGGGAGAAATGCTCTCATCCTGCGGCAAAGGGACGATGAAATAACGCATGCTCAGCGCGCAAACAAAGGAGAATTCAAACAGGAGTGTGTTAATTAGACCAACAATATAGTTTCCGAAAATCATAATTACTCCTACTAAATACCACTCTTTACCAATGTACTAATTGCTGCCTGTTTTGATTGGTATATTGGTAGGAATTAGTATTTGGTAGTGATTTGGTATAACTTTTGTGGAATATGAAAAGTTTCTGCATCCACAATAAAAACCTTCTTCATAAGTTATTACACCAAACTAAAATTCTTCACAATGAAAAAAACAATCTTCATCGCTGCGCTTTTGCTGATTGGCAGTTTCGCAGTGTTTGCTCCTTTCACAAAAGAAGCAACCGGCACAACGCAACCCCTCCCCGACTCCACCCTCACCGCCACCGATGAAGGAATTGATGTTCTCAACTATGTTCAGGAAATGAATAAAGGTGTGAAGCCCTCTCCGCGTTTCAATGCAGGGCATGTTTCGTTCACCGATATTAATGATTACTTAACGAAAACGAAAGACGGCTTCACGATTAAACTTCCGAGCAACACCAATGTTCCCACGCCAACGGTTCACGATGGAAAAGTGTACGTGAGCGGTGGCTTCGGAAGCAAGCAATATTTTGCTTTCGATTCAAAGAGCGGAGAAAAAGCATGGGCGGTGAATATTGACGATGACGGTCCTTCTTCAGGCGTGATTGAAGACGGGGTTTTGGTTTACAACACCGAGTCGTGCACCATCTTTGCCACCGATGCCAAGAGCGGAAAATATTTATGGAGCCACTGGCTGGGAGACCCGCTCATGAGCATGCCCGCAGTTGCCAACGGAAAGGTGTTCACGGCATATCCTTCTTACTCCAATAGTTTCACGCAGGAAGTGAAAGACAAAGGTCCCAACGGGACAAGCAAAACCGTTTATAACATGAAATCATCGCACGTGCTTGCCGCTTTCGATTTGAAAACCGGAAATGTTATTTGGCAAAAATGGATTGACGGAGATGTGATGAGCGCGCCCGTTGCCGATGGAGAAAATCTTTACATCACTTCTTTTCCCGGCACGGTTTACAAATTCAATCAGAAGGACGGAGAAATTCTTTCGGCAAAATACATGCGCGCCACTTCCGCTCCCATAATTAAGGACGGAGAAATGACCGTGAGCCGCAGAGCCGATAATGGGAAAGATGATAAAGCCGTTGAAACCATTGCGCAGATGGATGAACAAAAAATGAGTGTGAAGAAAGAGTACGGTAAAAAGGAAGCCGACTACCTGAGCAAAACTATTCAGCATAACTCAAAACTGAAAACCACTTCCATGACATACGATGCCGGAAATGGTTTCTCCGGAGGCGCGCCTGCTTCTTCGGGCGCGTATGTTGCCGAAGAAAACATAGGGCAGAGCAATGTTTCTTCGCTGCAATCCTTTCAGGGTTCGCGCATTCTTTCTTATAAAGGAAAAAACTACAACACCATGGGCGATGAAATTGTATGCACCAATCCGAAAGACGGAAAAACCATGTGGAGTTCAAAACTCGCGGGCGATATTCACAGCGAAGGAGGATTCCTCGGCACTCCTCCCCTTGCCGTGGGAGGAAAAATTATTGTGGCAACTTACACGGGAGAAATTCAAATCATAAATTCCGAAACGGGAAAGTTGGAAAGCAAATACGAAACGAAAGAAAACATTCGCTACCAGCCCGTGGTGCAGGACGGCTGGATTTATGTTACCACCACCAGCGGAAAAATGATTGCCATTAACACCAACGATTCTTCCCTCACCGGCTGGCCCATGTGGGGAGGCAACGCGCAGCATACGAATATTGTGCAGTAGGGGGCAATGTCTCACTTTAGAATTTATTTATACAAACCACGCTGAACGGGGAAAAGAAATAAATTTACTTAACGTTCGTTAGTACCGCTATCATGTTTGTTCCAGCCATGACATTAGATGAACTCCGCAGGGAGTTTGAAAAAGATTTAGAAATTGTTAACCGCAAGGTTGCTTACACGGGGGAAAAAATTTTTAAAACACACAAGCCCCGCGGAGAGCAGTGCATTATCCATTTTCTTGATTACCGTTCCAAGTACAACAACAACTGGCTTTTCAGGTTTCACGTATCAAAGAACGAACGGCTTTGTCAGACACTCACGTGGTTCATGGGGAAAAAAGGAATGGTGGCTCTCTGCATGATATACCATCACAAGATTCCGTACCTGGTTTATTTTACAGGGCACATGTTTGAGCGCTATTGCGAGCGGAACAAACTTAACTTAACTTCATCAAAAGAAATTATACGCTCATTCATGAACGAGAATAAATCCTTCCAGATACAAGATATGGAACAGTTTGCACCCGGCATGTGGGAAATTTTTTGCGTTACCTCTTCGGGAGGCATTGTGCTTGGCACGGCTGACCGCACTAAAGACATTTACAGATTTAACACCTACCTATCGCCCGACATGCTGAAGACAGACCAGGTTGCTCTGCGCGCGCAATTGCAGGAAACAAGTTTAACCTATAGGGGAATGAATGTTGAATAACTGATTTGCACTGCGTGGCTGCCGGCTTAATTATGGATAACATCATGCGAAAAATGCGAATGTATGCGGCATTTGCATTATTTTATCAAATAGGTGGCAATTTACACCAAAGGCAGTCAGAAATCCGAAAATGGGACAAGGGACATGGGGCAAGCGGCAAGGGAAATTCACCTGTCCCCTGTCCTCTGTCCCCTGTCCCTCCGTTCGGAAACCTGATTTGTTTCAGTATACATTAACAGTATTGAATATTGGCTTAACAGTATTGAATATTGGCTTATACTGAAAGTAGTCATGTTTCCGAAAATGGGACATGGGACATGGGGCAAGTGGCAAGGGAAATTCACCCGTCCCCTGTCCTTTGTCCCCTGTCCCACCGTTCGCAAAGCCGAGTTGTTTTGGTATAACAGTATTGAATATTGGCTTAACGAAACTCAGTTATGGCTTAATGAAACTCAGTTATGTCTTAACAGAACTCAGTTATTTCTTAACAGAACTCAGTTATGGCTTAACAGAACTCAGTTATGGCTTAACGAAACTCAGTTATGGCTTAATGAAACTCAGTTATGGCTTAACAGAACTCAGTTATGTCTTAACAGAACTCAGTTATGTCTTAACAGAACTCAGTTATGGCTCTTCTTATGGCACTACAAAGTATATAAAAGCCGTCCAGGTGTAAGGGTCATCGGTTTTATCGCTGAAAACATGATGGCTGGAGATTACGGCAGCGGAAGAAGTAGATTTGTCAGTTGTTTTTGAAGTATGATGCGTTTTTGAACTCTTGCCCTTCCGTGCGGTTCCTATACTGGTATGCCGGGCGGCAACGAGAGTTCCGCTGTCGAGGTCGCTGAAAATAACATCGGTTTGCGGGGTAAATCTTCTTTTAAGTTGGGCTGCAGTGGGAATTGTTTTGTTATTGGGAACAACGGCATAATCCCATCCATGCGCTTCGTTTTGTTTCGGATTCGCTTTTTTTGCATGCAGGTGAAGTGTGCCGGGTCCTGATTTGATTTGTCCGAAATCGGGTTTCTTGCCGGTGTTTTTGTTTTTAAGTTTTAACCCTATGCGGTGCACCACCGTGATGCCTGCGTCCACATCTCCTGCCGTTTTTGCCACCGCGCGCGCCACCCCCTGTCCGTAAGAGGCATTGAGGCGGTAGGTTTCATTTACAATCAGCCGCTGCTCATTTTCCTGCGCAGCCGTGGCGGTGGGCGGAATGGTTTGCCGCTTGTTGTGAATTGACATGAGCAAATCGGCTTGCGGATGCGCGGTGCCATCGGGCACGGGCGGGTTGGTGGCATCGGGGTCGCCTGTGAATACAACGCCTTTTACTTCGCTCACCGCATCGGTAACCGTGAGGGATCCGATGTCGGTAATGACTACGATTTTGGGAAGGTTCTTTGCTGCCATGGTGAAATTAAGGATTAAGGATTAGTGATTAGTTATTTTTAATAGAAGTTTGAAATTAATTTTGTCAGTTATAGTCCTCCGGTTTTTTTCCGATGGCATAAACAACTGAATAATAGTTTATCTTTGATAAGTCATGTGTGCCGCTGGTGTATTTGGTTAATGTTTCGGGTCGTATGCCTGCCCTCCCTGCTATTTCTTTTCTTTCATCCTTATGAGAACAAATATCTTTTCTTAATTTTTCATGCTTGCGCTTTACATGCTCTATTGCTTTTTTCTTGCAGTCGGTGATTTCCATTTCGGAAATAAAAATAAAACCTATTTTTGAGATTGGCTTGGCGCGCACGCCAAGAAATGAAATTTGTTGAAAACTCTTGCCGGCATGCAATGGCGCAAGGGGCGAATAAATAAGTAAGTTTGCTCTGAAGGAGCGGAGAGCCGAAGGATGCAGTGGCGGCAATCCTACTAATAATGGTGCGATTGGCGCATTGCGGCAAGCCGGAAGTTAACTACAACCGCCCAAATACAAACAACATAGACAGTCTCGCAACGGTAGACAGCAACTCTTATCTTTACAGTTGAATAGAAACAGACAATGCAAAACATACATCTAACAAAATACCTTTTCATCGGACTAATAATTTTCTTTTCTCGTTTCATTTGCTTTGGACAAGACAATGATAAAATCAAAGCAACATTCATTTATAATTTCACAAAATATATAGATTGGCCTAATCAAAATGAATTAAAAGAATTTAGTATTGGATATTTAGGTAGCGGTTCATTCGCTGAAACAAGTAAAGTATTGTTGTCAAATAAATTTTTTAATAATAACATACCTTACAAAATAAAATATTTCAATTCAATTCAGGATATAGAGCCTACTCAAATTTTATATGTTAATGGAGACGATGGGTTTGACCAAGATAAAATATTTAATAGTATAAAAGGAAAGGGAACTTTATTAGTCGCTGAAAATCTGGAATACTTCGATAAATCAATGATTAACTTTATTATGACTAGTAATAACAAACAACGATTTTCATTGAATCAAAAAGTTGTCGAAGGTGAAGGATTTAAAATAAACTCTACTTTACTTTCCTTGGCGATATTAGATGGAACAGGATGGAAAGATGTTTTTTCAAAATTTCGCGAGTTATTAAAAAGTGAGAAAACAAGAGTAGAAGTAAGTAAAAAAGATTTAGAAAAAATATTAAATACCTATGACACTCAAAATAAAAAAATAGAAGAACAAAGTATTGAAAAAACAAAAACATTGAACGATATTGAGAAACTGAATACTGAGAAAACAAAAACACTTGAAGAAATTGAAAAAATGAGTTTTCAAGCACAAGCAAAAGAATTAAAAATAAAAACACAATTGAATGAAATTACAAATAACAAACTTGAAGCAGAAAATAAAAGACAAGAAAACGAATTATTAAAAAAGGAAAAAGAAATACAGGAGGGGGAAAATAAAAAACAAAAAATAATTATTGCATCAGTTATCGGTGGCTTACTCGTAGTAATTTTATTTTCTGTATTTGTTTTTCGTTCTTTATACATTACGCGAAAGCAAAAAAGAATTATTGAATTACAAAAAACAGAAGTGGAAAAATCAAAATATATTATTGAAGAAAAAAATAAAGAAATAACAGACAGTATCACTTATGCAAAAAGAATTCAACAAGCCAAACTTCCAGACAGAAAAGATATTTTTTCAGCATTCCCGAATTCATTTGTTCTTTACAAACCAAAAGATATTGTAAGCGGTGATTTTTATTTCTTCCATAAAAACGAGCAGATAGTTTTCATTGCCTCGGCTGACTGTACAGGTCATGGAGTTCCTGGTGCATTTATGAGTATGATAGGTTCTGAAAAATTAGATGACGCTTTGGCGCACAGCGCAGACACTTCTGAAATTCTTTCGCATCTAAATAAAGGCATAAAAGTTTCGCTTCACCAGACAGACAGCGATGAATCAACTCGTGACGGAATGGACATCGCGCTTTGTTCAGTAGACACAGACGCGCGTGTTGTAAAATACGCTGGTGCAAACCGACCGCTTTGGATTATTCGCAACGGGCAGACAGTTGTTGAAGAAATTAAAGCAACTAAAAAAGCAATTGGGGGTTTCACAGAGGACAGTCAACACTTCGACACCCATGAAATAAAATTTGCTCAAGGTGACACCTTTTATATATCAACTGACGGCTACGCAGACACTTTTGGAGGACAAGAACAAAAGAAAGTAACGACAAAAAGATTCAAAGAAATTTTACTTTCAATTCAGGACAAATCCTTAAAAGAACAAGAGCATTACCTCGACAACTTTATCGCAGATTGGAAAGGCGGGACAGAGCAAGTAGACGACATTTTAGTTATTGGTGTGCGCTTGTAGTGGCGGACAGTTGCGCACTCGGTGGACAATTGCGCAAGAACAAAGCAGGACGTGGAGCGGATGTAGTTAACAGCAAATTTGCGCTATTGCCGCTTTCGTTCTTGTATTGAGTTTTGTTTTTCATATCTTTGTTTCGGTTTCGGCAGACAATTTTTCGCTTCGTAAGTCGGCAACATCGCAAATTTGCAAAACGTTAGAGCCAATGCCCACAACTTCGGTGGACAATTTTGCAATTCGTACATTTGCCTTGACAATTTCTTGCAGACAATTTATTTCTCTTCTGACAACTAACAAAAAATAAAAGCCAATGAAAAAAGTTCTTCTCATCTCGACAGCAGTTTTTTTCTGCTTGACATTTGCGCGCGGTCAGACACCCAACTGGCAATGGGCGAAAAGCCCAAGTGGAAGTTTTGATCAATATATGTTGTATTCTGTTGCTGCCGATGCTAACGGTAATAGTTATTTAGTAGGTTCTTTTCAAAGTGACTCCGTCACTTTCGGTTCCATCACTCTTGCTAATGCCAATACGGGTTCTGCTGACATCTTTCTTGCCAAATATGATGCATCAGGAAATGTCCTTTGGGCAAAACGTGCAGGAGGAATTGGTAATGATGCGGGGTTTTCCGTTACTAACGATACCAGTGGAAATGTATACATCACGGGCTATTTCGCTAGCACCTCTATCACCTTTGGCTCTACTACTCTGCCTAATTCTGGTATTTTTATTGTCAAATACGATGCTTCGGGCAATGTGATCTGGGCGAAATGCAGGGACGGAGGTAGTCTTGCTTATTCTGGCGGAAACAGCATTGTCATAAATGGGAACGGGGATGTGTATGTTACTGGCGGATTCAGTGCTTCCACTCTCACCTTTGGCAGCACTACTTTAATCAATGCAGGTTTGACGAATATTTTTATTGTCAAATATGATACTTTGGGCAATGTGCTCTGGGCGAAAAGTGCAGGCGGAATGGATACTGATGAGGGACTCAGCATTGCTACCGATGCAAACAGCAATGCCTATGTTACAGGATATTTCTATAGTTCCTCTTTCACTTTCGGCTCAACTACTTTGACCAATGTATATTATGGTCAAACCGATATTTTTATTGTTAAATACGATTCTTCAGGGAATGTAATATGGGCGAAAAGTGCAGGCGGAACTCAAGGTGATAGAGGAAACGGCATTGCCACCGATGCGAGTGGTGATGTGTATGCTACGGGCATTGTTATTAGTGATTCCATCACTTTTGACTCAATTACTTTGTACAATTCAGGTGTTTTTGTTGTCAAATATGATCCTTCGGGCAATGTGCTTTGGGCAGAAGGATATGCAGGACTTGCAGGTGGTAGCGGTACCAGTATTGCCACTGATGCAAGCAGCAATGTGTATGTTGCGGGCGCTTTCGGTTCTGATTCTATCGTTTTTGGCTCCACTACTTTGACTAATGCAGACCCATTTACCACAGTTGATATTTTTATTGCCAAATTCGATGCATTAGGAAATGCCCTTTGGGCAAAAAGCGCAGGAGGAAGTTCAAATGATGGAGCGACTTCCGTTACCAGCGATGTGAACGGCAATGTCTTTGTAGCTGGACTTTTTCAAAGTCCCACTCTCACCTTTGGCTCTACAACTTTGACCAGTTCGGGTGGTTGGGAAATTTTCCTTGCGAAATTAGGTTTGGTTACAGGAGTAAATGAATGGAGCAATAAAGAAAGTTTTTCTGTTTATCCCAACCCCTTTTCTTTCACAACAACTTTGCAGGTAGACAAATTTTTAAAAAGCGCAACCTTGACAGTTTACAATTCTTTAGGGCAGACAGTAAAACAAATAAAAAATATCAGCGGGCAGACAGTTACTTTCTCCCGTGACAATCTCGCAAGCGGACTGTATTTCGTTCGGCTGACAGAAGAAAACAAAACCATCGCAGTAGACAAATTAGTAATCGCGGACAAATAATTTTCTCGGCTCGACAGTTGCGCTCGACAGACCGCTTCTCTCTCGGTGGACAACATCGCAAGATAAAAAATGCACTGTGGGTAACAGCAAGTTTGCGCTATGCGGGCTGACGTTTAAGTTTGAAAAATTGTATCTTCGTTTTATGTTTGTAATGGCAGACAATTTTGTATTCCAAAAGCCCGCCCATCGCAAACTTGCGGAACGTTAGCACCAACACCCAAACAACAAAAAGACAATGCAACCTTCGACAGCGATTTCGCATCTTGACGGCATAGCAAGTCCAATGAAAAAACTTTATGCGGTTGGTTTAGTTTTATCATTTTCTTTTTTCACTCATAATTCCTATGCCCAACTTATTGCTGCAGGGGGACTTCATTCTCTTATGCTTTGCACCGATTCGACCACGAGGGCTTGCGGACAAAACTTGTATGGGGAATTGGGTGATGGTACTACCACAAACAAATTAATTCCTGTGCAGGTCGGTGGGCTTACTGGCATTACGACTGTATCTGGTGGTTGGCGTCATTCTCTCTTTTTAAAAAATGATAGCACAGTTTGGGCTTGCGGATATAATAATTATGGTGAATTGGGGGATGGAACCATAATACAAAGAAACTTCTCTGTGATAGTGAGTGGGTTGATAGGAATTACGGCTGTGTCTGCGGGACAAAATTATTCACTTTTTTTGAAAAATGATGGCTCGGTCTGGGCTTGCGGGCAGAACTTGTACGGGGAATTGGGTGATGGTACTACAATAGATAAATGGACACCTGTGAAAGTGAGCGGGCTTGCAGGAATTACATCTATATCTGCTGGATACGAGCATTCTCTCTTTTTGAAAAATGATGGCACAGCTTGGGCTTGCGGGTATAACGGAGGAGGAGAATTGGGCGATGGAACTACCATTGACAAATGGACTCCAGTGCAAGTGAGTGGGCTGACGGGAATTATAGCCGTATCTGCAGGTTATGATCATTCCCTCTTTTTGAAAAATGATGGCACTGTTTGGGCTTGCGGATTAAATCTTGACGGGGAATTTGGTGATAGCACTATTTCAAACGGCTCAACTCCCATGCAGATAATATCACTGACAGAAATTACGGCTATTAGTGCGGGCAGTGGGTATTCCCTCTTTTTGAAAAATGATGGTACATCCTTAGCTTGTGGGGGTAATGGGACAGGAGAATTGGGCGATGGAACCATTATACAAAGAAAAACACCCGTGCAGGTAGTTGGGCTAACGGGAATTATAGCTGTGTCTGCGGGCTGGTTTCATTCCCTCTTTTTGAAAAATGATAGCACGGTTTTGGCTTGTGGATATAACGGGGATGGGGAATTGGGTGATGGCACTACTACACAAAGAAATAGTCCCGTGCAGGTAACTGGTTTATGTAGCGTTGCATCAGTAGAAGAGAATTTATTAAAAAATTTAATTTCCATTTCCCCTAATCCCTTCTCCACCCAAACAACTTTGCATTCAGACAATCTTTTACACAACGCAACTCTCACGGTGGACAACTGTTTCGGGCAGACAGTAAAACAAATTAAAAACATCAGCGGGCAGACAGTTACTTTCTCCCGCGACAATCTCGCAAGCGGACTGTATTTCGTTCGGCTGACAGAAGAAAATAAAATTATAGCGGTAGACAAATTAGTAATCACCGATAAATAACTCTCCCCTCTTTCCCCTCTCTACCAAGTAGAGAGGGGAAAGAGGGGTGAGTCCTGTGACAAACAAATTAATAATCACCGACAAATAATTTTCTCGGCTCGACAGTTGCTTTTGTTCCGACCGTTTTTATCGGGTGACAGTTTCGCACGGACAGAAAAGAAAAAATAAAACCCTACATTTACAAATTACAAAACAAATTAAACTTAAAACAATGACACAAGAACAAGACAAACTTTCAAAAGGTTGGAAAATCTGGACAATCTCTGGTATTGTAATTTTCGTTGCAGCAATTGCTTATTCAGCATACAGAACTTTCGGTCAGGACAGCGTTACAAGTGGCGACTATTCTCAACTGACAATGATGGGAGTTTTGTTTATTGTAATGCTTGTAACATTGCGACCAGTATTTAAAAAGTGGTAGCGGACAGACAAGTTTCTGCTCGCGGACAGTGACACTGGACAAAAAAAGAAACACTACTGCCAACAGCACCTTGCGGCAATGGCAGTTGACATTTAATTTGGAAGTTTCTGCTTTCTATTATCTTTGTAGCGGCTTGACAGTTTTGTAGCAGTAACACCGCCACTTCTCCAACCTGCAAACCGTTAGCAATAATGCCCAAATACAAAAAGACAATGCAACGGTAGACAGTAAATTTGTATCTTTACAGTAACTAATTCAAAAGACAATGAAAAAACTTTTACTCATCATATCAGTAATGGTTTGCGTATTTGCAAACGCACAATATACCAAGCTCCTTGATTTTACAGGTCTTGCAAACGGAGGTCGTCCTCACGGGTCTCTTATTTCTGACGGAACTTTTCTGTATGGAATGACACAGCAGGGCGGTGCAAGCTTTTTTTATGGAACCATCTTTAAAATAAAGGCAGATGGAACTGGCTATTTCAAACTATTAGATTTTGCAAACGATACTGTACACGGTATTTATCCTAATGGCTCTCTTGTTTCTGACGGAGTATCTCTTTATGGAATGACATCTCAAGGCGGGATAGGCAATTGTAGTACAGGTTGCGGAACCATCTTTAAAATAAAGCCAGATGGAACCGGGTATTCCAAACTTCTTGATTTTACAGGCGCAAATGGAAGCCAGCCCGATGGCGACCTTATTTATGACGGAGCCTTCCTGTATGGAATGACACAGGTTGGCGGCACAAACAATTTTGGAACAATCTTTAAAATAAAACCCGATGGAACGGGGTATTCCAAACTACTTGATTTCACGGGTGCAAATGGAAGTACTCCTTGGGGCTCTCTCATTTCTGACGGAACATTCTTGTACGGAATGACACAGGTTGGTGGCGCAAATAATTGGGGAACAATTTTTAAAATAAAACCCGATGGAACCGGAGATACAACATTGTTGAATTTCTCTGGCTTGGCAAATGGAAGTGACCCTCTTGGTTCTCTTATTTTTGACGGAACTTTTCTTTATGGAATGACAAAAAGTGGCGGCACAAACAATTCTGGAACCATCTTTAAAATAAAACCCGATGGAACAGGGTATTCCAAACTACTTGATTTCACAGGCGCTGCAAACGGAGACACTCCTTTTGGCTCTCTTATTTCTGACGGCACATTTCTGTATGGAGTGACATATATTGGCGGCACAAACAATTTTGGAACAATTTTTAAAATAAAACCCGATGGAACTGGGTATTCTAAACTATTAGATTTTACAAACGATACTGTACACGGAATTAATCCTACTGGCTCTCTTATTTCTGACGGCACATTTCTGTATGGAACGACAATTCAGGGTGGAACAAACAATAACGGGACAATTTTTAAATTAGGAATTGAGACTGGCGTAACGGAGAACAATGTGGAAATTGATTTTACAATTTTCCCAAATCCATTTTCTTCCCAGACAACTTTACGGATAGACAATTCATTCCACAACGCAACTCTCACGGTTTACAATTCTTTCGGGCAGACAGTAAAACAAATAAAAAATATCAGCGGGCAGACAGTTGTTCTCTCCCGTGACAATCTCGCAAGCGGACTGTATTTCGTTCGGCTGACAGAAGAAAACAAAACCACTCATCTTGACAGCGGTTCTCGCGCTGACAGTTGCGCATGGACAGTATCCAACCTTTGACATTACAACTGGTGCTTCGGGGACAACGACAACTGTTCCTCAAAGTTTTAATGAAACAAGAGGAGTTGATATAACAGTTCTTCAACCTGTGTTGATTCAATCAATCATATTACATAGGTTTTGCACCGGAACAGTTAATGATTCCGGGTTTGTTGGATTAAGAATATATGACAGTGGAACACAAGCATTATTATTCTCGCGTGACAGCGTTATAAGTCCTATGTATGACAGCGCAATTAGTTTTTCCGCATTGTTTATTAATACTTGGCAGACTGGACAATCCTTTCGTGTAAGTTTTTCCTGCTATGGTTATGGCAACAGCAATACAAGTGGCAGTGGATATATGTTTCAACCGACAACATTTCCTTACAATGGCAACAATGGCTTTGTTCAAATTAATCAAGCATATGACGGTGCTCTAAATACATTTCCAAACAATACAAATATATTTGTCCCTTTTATAAGTTTTGAATATAATCCTTGGGTAAATGTTAATGAGATTGAAAATAATTCCACACTTAGCATTTCCCCTAATCCTTTCTGCTCGCAGACAGTTTTACAAACAGACAATCTTTTACACAACGCAACTCTCACGGTGGACAATTGTTTCGGGCAGACAGTTGCGCAAATAAAAAACATCAGCGGGCAGACAGTTACTTTCTCCCGCGACAATCTCGCAAGCGGACTGTATTTCGTTCGGCTGACAGAGCTGCGCTCGCAACCTACGGTTGTCTCTCCCAGCGGGGGAGGGACAGAGGGTGGGGGCAGTGAGGTTTTCACAGGCAAATTAGTAATCACCGATAAATAAACAGCAATGAAAAAGTTTTTCCTCGCCTCGACAGCAGTTCTCGCATTGACAGTTGCGCACGGACAGACATATCCGATATTCGGAAACGAAATACCTGTGACCATTAATGGATTAACCTTTAGCGTACAAGACCCTTTTATTTCTCCTGACGGAAACACACTGATATTTAATCATGACAACAACTTACCTAATGTAAAATTATATTATGCAAGCAAAATAAACGATTCAACTTTTAATTTTATAGGAGAAATTGCTGGCGCTAATCAAACTACACCTAATGCAACTAATCTGTCTTCGTGCTTGGATTCAGCCAATAATCTTTTCTGGACTTCATTAAGAAATTATAATCCGCCAACATCGTATGAAAATCTTATGCACGCAAAATACACTTCGGGAAGTGCAACAAATTTGACAAAGGTGTATGGAAATATTTATGTTCAAATTCCGTATTGGGTAATTATGGACGCTGAAATAAGTTATGATGGGAATTATTTATATTATACCAATACTTATTTCGGTCCAAACGGAAATGACTGTAATGCTCCCTGCTATTCTCAGCTCAACATTGCACAGAAAGTGAATGATACAACTTTTAGCAAACTTTCCAACTCTAATGCAATTCTTACAAATGTCAACGATACTAATTATCTTGTTTATGTTCCGCAAATAACTAAAGACGGACTTGAACTGTATTTTACAAGAGTATTGAAAAATCCACCCAATCCTAACACTGAGATTTGTGTTTCGGTAAGAAATACTGTTAGTGATACATTCAGTTTGCCGTCTGTAATATATTCAAATTATGGTTGGTTGCCCGAAGCCCCATCTTTAACAACCAACAAAGGCATATTGTATTATCATAAACAATCAGCATATAGTAGTGGCTTTTTCAAAATTTATATGCGGTATCGAACAGGGACAACAGATATAAGCGAGACAACTAATAATGAGTTTATTTCTGTATTCCCAAATCCCTTTTCAACACAGACAACTTTGCAAACAAATAATCTCTTACACAACGCAACTCTCACGGTGGACAACTGTTTCGGGCAGACAGTTGCGCAAATAAAAAACATCAGCGGTCAGACAGTTACTTTCCCCCGCGACAATCTTCCAAGCGGACTGTATTTCGTTCGGCTGACAACCCCCTCTCTTGTTTTAGGAGAGGGCGGGGGTGAGGTTTTCACAGGCAAATTAGTAATCACCGACAAATAATTTTTTCGGCTTGACAGTTGTGTTCGGTAGACCAGACAAACTATTCTTAACTTTGAAAACAACAAAAAGTAACTAATCAAATAAAACTCATGGAACTGATCCGAAAAAAAATCTTAAAAGTTCATGGTACAATTGCCGTGGCAGCCG
>JACQAL010000020.1 GCA_016195025.1 Bacteroidota bacterium
TCCCGTGTTTGTTTGAAATTGCAATGTGCCGCCCGGCTGTGCAGAGCGCATCATAAAATCAATGCTGCCTGCGGGAGAAAGTATGTCGCCAATTTCTTTCGTAACAGGATTTTTACCTGTTGGTACTGTAAACATTTGCCACATATTGTCAAATGTGTTTGGCCCATCCGTGCGGAAGAGGTTACCGGGGGTGAAGTTGGAGGAAGTTGGCATCAAATTAGTATTGATATGAAAGGCTGATAAGGGAAGATTGGCAAGTGTGAAATTTCCAACACCCCCACTTTGAGTAGTAGCCGATGTGTGAACCGCAAAAGGTAAAAGATTATTTACCCATTGAGCAAAAGTGAAATTGGTGTTGAGGCAAAGTAATGCAATTGCAATACTAAAAGCCAATGTAGTTTTGTTTTTCATAGTGATTTGTTTTTAATGGTTAATAACTAATTTTTGTGAATATAAATTGTTTGAAGTTTCAACTTTTATTATGTAAATGCCATTGGGGATATCGGAAATGTTTATTTCATTATTGGCTCTATGAACGAACATTGCTTTTATGGAGATTCCCAATAGGTTATAAATATTCAGCGTTGCATTTTCGGAATTAGAAATATTGCTGTGTAAATTTATTATTTGACTTGCGGGATTAGGATAGATGTAAAATATTTGAGAGGAAATTGTGTTTTCAAAAATTCCATTTGTGGAATCACAATTTTGTGGAATTAAACTGCTATTATAAAAATAACTGTCTACAAAATTACTTATTCCTAATTCGCATTGTTTTCCGTTCAAAGATAAATTGCTGGATAAAATATTGCAGGCACTTCCATATAAATTAGGATTGGCAATTACACTAAGTGAATCATACCAAAGAGTAGCAATATAAATTTTCCCGTCAAGACCAATTTCCATTTGTCCATAATCCCTTATACTATCTAAATCATTTGTAAGCCAAACCATAGAATTATTAATGGATGTAGAATCATTATTTCCAGTTAAGCAATATTGAAATAAATCATTACCGCTGCTAAAAGTGAAATATAATTTTGAATTATCTGAGGAAAATGCGGAATAATAATATGTAAAAGAATTTATATGTAAATCTATTAGATTGCTCACATGTCCTGTTGTATTGTCAAAATCACCAACGCCATTTCTTGCTTGCATATTGCCATTACCAGTAGTGGCTATTTTTTTACCGTTTGATGAAAATTTTACAGTTGCAAAATAATCAGGAAAAATTTTTCCGACAGAAGAAATTACAGGAGTTGTTATTAATCCTAATGTATCATCAATTTTATATGTAAGAAAATTATTTGTATTATATTCATGCGTAATAACCCAATAATCTTTCCCATTTGCATGTTTGGTTGCTGCTACTGCTTCGGTACTTGGTGCAAAAAGTAAATTATTTTTACCTGTAACATTTCCTAATCCACTATTCAGATTTATATTTACAATCGAATATCTAAAGCCACCTGCACCACTATTTTCCCAACAATCGTTTGTAAAAATATAAAACAAAGAATCATTACCAGGATGCGGAATAATAAGTGCTGCCTGTGCAGCGCTTCCATAATTTCCACAGCCCATTAATCCCGTTCCATTCGGCATTGGCTGCTGGTTTTTATTCCACACAGTATCTCCATCTGTATAAAATAAAAGATTGCCTGCTGTGTCAGACATAACAGCACAGCCTTCGTAAGTATGTAAATCACCAGTCGTATCTGCAACCGCTGTACCACTGCTAAAATCTAATCCTGCACCACTGCCAAAATACCAATGGTAAGTGCGTTTTATATCGGGGTTTTGCGCAAGCAACGAGCCTGCCTGCGGCAGGCAGGAAACGAAGAGTGCGAACAATACGAAAAGGGAAAACTGCAATGCAACAGGAGAAAAAAGAGAGCGCGTCCCGCTCATAGCGGGATGCAGAGCCATATTTTTGAGAGTAAAGTTATTCATTCATACAAGAGCAATAAGAGTACAAAGGAGCAAAAAAAATATGATAAAAGCAAATTATTTTATCTCT
Organism: Bacteroidota bacterium; assembly: GCA_016195025.1. Lineage (NCBI taxonomy): Bacteria > Pseudomonadati > Bacteroidota > Bacteroidota bacterium. Next base: position 2,024 of record JACQAL010000020.1, read on the forward strand.
TCAAAGGAAGGGATTTCATTTTACTCAACCTGCTCAGGTTTCATCTGCTTTAACATAACTTTCACTAAACTATTTTCACTTGTTTTGTTTTTATTATTTTCGCCCGCCAATCAAATCAACAATCAGTAATCATTAATCACTAATCAATTTATGGCAAACTTAATCTATCTCATTCCCGTCTTTGGAATCATCGGTCTCGCGTATATGGCAATCACCGCAATGTGGGTTACCAAACAAGATGCAGGCGACAGCAAAATGGCAGGCATCGCTTCCCACATTGCCGAAGGAGCCATGGCATTTCTCAAAGCCGAATACAGAATTCTCGCCATATATGTTTTGCTTGCAGGAACCGGGCTCGGAATTCTTTCGCAGGTAAGCAAAGTTGCCTCACACTCTCATATATTAATTGTTGCCGCCTTTGTAACCGGATGTTTTTTCTCCGCGCTTGCAGGATTTATCGGAATGAAAATTGCCACCAAAGCAAATGTGCGCACCACGCAGGCAGCAAGAACTTCTCTCGCAAAAGCATTGAAAGTTTCTTTTGGCGGAGGCACCGTGATGGGATTGGGTGTTGCAGGGCTTGCAGTTCTCGGATTGAGTTCACTCTTCGCCATCTTCTACACAAAATTCATGAGCGGAAGTTTTGCCAACGGAGGAACGGAAGAAATGATGCGCGTGCTCGAAGTACTCACCGGGTTTTCCGTAGGCGCGGAAAGCATTGCGCTCTTCGCGCGCGTGGGCGGAGGAATTTATACCAAAGCAGCCGATGTGGGCGCTGACCTCGTTGGAAAAGTGGAAGCCGGAATTCCCGAAGACGACCCGCGCAACCCCGCCACCATTGCCGATAATGTGGGAGATAATGTGGGTGATGTTGCCGGAATGGGCGCTGACCTTTTCGGTTCTTACGTTGCAACTGTTCTCGCTTCCATGGTGCTTGGAAATTATATTATCAAAGATAATCCCGGGCTCACAGATAATTTCGGAGGAATCGGAGCCATACTTCTTCCCATCACCATTGCCGGAACCGGAATCATTGCATCCATCATCGGAACTTGGTTTGTGAATGTGAAAGACGATGGCGAAGCAACAACGGACAAAGTTCAGAAAGCGTTGAATACCGGAAACTGGAGCGCAATCATTCTTGCACTCGTTGCCGCTTTCTTCCTTATTAAGTATATGCTGCCTGCTTCCATGCACATGAGCGGCTTCAATCACGACATTACTTCAATGGATGTTTTTTACGCAGTGTGCATCGGCATGACGGTGGGCGCTTTGATTTCTCTCATCACGGAATATTACACGGGGCTTGGAAAAAAACCTGTGCTCTCCATCGTGTATAAATCAGCAACAGGCGCGGCAACAAATATTATTGCCGGTCTCGGAAACGGAATGTTATCTACGGCTTTCCCCGTAATTCTTTTTGCCGGAGCAATCTGGGGCTCCTATCACTTCGCGGGATTTTACGGAGTGGGAATTGCAGCGGCTTCCATGATGGCGACCACCGGAATGCAATTAGCCATTGATGCTTTCGGACCGATTGCCGACAACGCGGGAGGAATTGCCGAGATGAGCGAACTTCCCAAAGAAGTGCGCGAAAAAACTGATGTGCTGGATTCAGTAGGCAACACCACTGCCGCCATCGGAAAAGGTTTCGCAATTGCATCAGCCGCTCTCACCGCGCTCGCGCTCTTTGCCGCGTATGTAAGCATCACCGGCATTCCCGGCATAAATATTTTCAACGCCAAAGTTCTTGCCGCGCTTTTCATAGGCGCTATGATTCCCGTTGTGTTTTCTGCGCTTGCCATGAACAGCGTTGGAAAAGCCGCCATGGACATGGTGAATGAAGTAAGAAGACAATTCAGAACCATTCCCGGAATTATGGAAGGAACCGGAAAACCGGAATACGGAAGATGCGTGGAGATTTCTACCAAAGCCGCGCTGCGCGAAATGCTCGCACCGGGCGCAATTACAATTATCACTCCGCTGATTGTGGGATTAGTGATGGGCGCGGAAGCATTGGGCGCATATATGGCGGGCGTAACGGTAAGCGGTGTGCTGTGGGCAATCTTTCAGAACAATGCCGGTGGCGCGTGGGACAATGCAAAAAAATCTTTCGAGAAAGGAATTGAACTCGAAGTGAACGGGAAGAAAGAAATGTTCTACAAAAAATCCGAGCCGCATAAAGCAGCGGTTGTCGGAGATACGGTGGGAGACCCGTTCAAAGATACTTCGGGACCTTCGATGAATATTTTAATTAAACTTTCATCGCTGGTGGGATTAACCATTGCTCCGCTGATTGCGATTGACCATCCGCTTGCAAATGTTGTGGGAACTTCTGCGGAAAAAATTATCGCCACCGCCAATGCAATGACCTACGCGGATATTAAAACGCTGAGCGGAACATATCAAATGGATGACTCGCATAGTTTCGTGGAATTTTCCCTTTCACATTTCCTCACCACCGCGAAAGGAAACATTGCACTCGATACCAATTATGAAAATAAATTAGTGATGACCGGTGATGTGGCAACTTCATCGGTTGACCTCGCGTTGAGTACAAATTCAATCAACACGATGAACACCGACCGCGATGAGCATTTGAAGAGCGAAGATTATTTTGATGCGAAAAAATTTCCAACGATTAAATTTGTTTCAACCTCTGTAAAAGAAAACAAGGAAGGATTTTATCATTACACCGCCATTGGCAATCTCACTATTAAAGGCGCGACTAAACCTGTGGAAATTCCTTTCAACTATCTGGGCGAGTACAAGCCGAAGTCCAAAGACGGAAAAACACGTCCGAGCATTTACACCTTTGACGGTGAATTTAAAATCAACCGCGTGGATTTTGGCGTGGGTGAAAAGAGTGTTGCGTTGGGCGAAGAGGTGACTATTTCTTTTTCGATTGAGACGAGGAAGAAGTAATTAATTCCACATTGGGTTTTCAGGGAAGTTGGAAATTATTTCATACTCTTTTCCCATGCTTTTCAAAATATCCTGCCAGAGCTTGGCATCTGAACTTGTTCCTGCATTCATTACTAAATCAATTGTTGCATCCGCAATCAGCCATGAGTTTCTTTTTATTTCTTCCTGCAACTGCCCTGCACCCCAGCCGGAGTAACCGATGAAAAGTCGAATCTCATTTTCCGAAATTTTATTTCCTTTAATAAGCGCTTTCACAGTTTCAAAGTTTCCGCTCCAATATAAATCGCCAACAACAGGAATGCTGCCGGGAATTGCATCGCCTAAGGTGTGAACATAAAACAATGCGTCCCGCTGAACGGGTCCGCCATCCCATACAGGAAAAAACCCTGCACTGAGCGGAGTCGAAGTATCTCCGAACTCTTCTATTATTTGTCCGAGTTTTAATTCCATGGGGCGGTTGAGAACAAAACCCACGCTTCCTTCTTCATTATGCGAAGCGAGCAGCACAACCGTGCGCTTGAAATTCGGGTCATTCATGAACGGCTCGGACAAAAGCAATTTTCCCTGCGCGGGTTTGAATTTTGTGAAATCCAGTTTAACCATACTGATTTCGAATCTAACATTAATCTCCGAATGGAATGAAACAATAAAAGAAAAAAATATCAATATGCAATAAAAAAGACCGGCAGAATTAATCGTGCCGGTCTTTTGCTTACGGTTAATTATCCTACCTGCTAAGAATAATTTTCATGGTTCCGGTTCCATGTGCGGTTTTAATTCTCAGGAAATAAATTCCGTCTGCCCGGGCGGAAATATTTACTGTGAGATTATTTAACTGCTCAAGAGATGAATAAACTTTTTCTCCCAGCACATTCGTGATAGTTACTTCTCCATTTGCTTCTTTACTCTGAATCGTAAATATTCCGCTGTTCGGATTTGGATAAACAGTTATTCCTTCAAGAGTAAATAACGTTTGAACTCCCGTGCAGAGGTCAACATAGATTTGCATGGAATCGGAATTGGAACATCCGAGCGAATCGGTAAAAGTATATGTAATAGTATGCAATCCTCCGCCTGCTGAAGACGGGTCAAAATTTCCTGCACTCACTCCCGTTCCTGAATACGTTCCGCCCGATGGCATTCCACCCGTTAATGCATATGGACCAACCGAAATGCAAACCGTATCGGGATTCAGGGAAAGTGAAACAGAAGGAAGCGGATTCACATTTATTGCCTGAGTTGCTGTGCTTGCGCAGAACTGTGTTCCGGTTACAGTATAAGTTGTACTCGCAGTGGGAGCAACAACAATGCTGGCGGTAGTTTGCCCTGTGGACCAACTATAAGTGGAAGCGCCTGATGCCGTGAGTGTATCAGCAGTTCCGCTGCAAATAGTTGTATCGCCTGCCATGATTACTACAACAGGAGGAGAAACAACCGTAACGGTTGCCGAAGCGGATTGAGTGCATCCGATTGCGCTCGTTCCGGTTACTGAATAAACCGTTGTTGAAGATGGCGCATCTGAAATGCTTGCCGTAGTTTGCCCGCCTGACCAACTATAGGTGGAAACGCCCGATGCGGTGAGCGTAATAGTTCCGCCCGTGCAAATAGTCGTTGACGGACTCACGCTCACATTCACAGTCGGAGAAGAAACAACAACTGCTTTTGTAGTTGTCTTCGTGCAGCCGGAAGAATTTGTTCCGGTAACTGTATACGTAGTATTTGCGGTTGGGCTATCAACAATACTTGCTGTGGTTGCGCCAGTGCTCCAACTATAACTTGCCGCGCCCGATGCCGTGAGCGTAATAGTTGTTCCGCTGCAGATAGTAGCGGAAGGGCTTGCGCTCACTGTAACATTCAATGTTGAAACAGTAATCAATTGCGTTGCCTTCGCAGAACATCCGCTTGCGCTCGTTCCGGTTACGGTGTAAGTTGTATTCGATGCAGGACTAACCGTTATGCTCGAAGTAGTTTGTCCTGAAGACCAAAGATACGTATTCGCTCCCGATGCCGTGAGCGTAACGCTTCCTCCGCTGCAAATGGTGGAAGAAGGACTTACGGTAATTACAGTCGAAGGCAACGGGTTCACAGTAATTGCCTGCGTATTTGTGCTCGCGCATCCATTTGAACCCGTAAGAGTATAGGTAGTGCTTGTTGTCGGGCTCGCAGTAACAGAAGAAGTGGTTTGCCCTCCGGGCGACCAACTATACGTCATTGCTCCCGATGCAGCAAGTGTAACACTGCTTCCGCTGCAAATAGTAGCAGACGGAGTAACCGTTATGGTAGTGGAAGGCGCGGTTGTAACAGAAATTGTTTGCATAGAAGTTTTTGTACATCCGGTCGCGCTTGTTCCGGTTACAGTATACGTAGTGGTTGCCGAAACAACATCCGTTATGCTTGCGGTGGTTTGACCGCCTGACCAACTATACGTGGAAGCGCCCGATGCAGTAAGCGTAATTGCATCTCCGATGCATACCGTTGATGAAGGGCTCGCGCTTATATTCACAGTAACGGATGAAACGGTAATCGTTCGCGTTGCAGTTTTACTGCAGCCAATCGCATTGGTTCCTGTTACTGTATAGGTAGTATTGCTTGTCGGACTCGTCACAATGCTTGCAGTTGTCGCGCCTGTGTTCCAACTATAGGTTGAGCCGCCCGAAGCCGTAAGCGTTACGTTGCTTCCGTTGCATATCGTAGCAGAAGGAGAAACACTTATAGTTACATTCGGATTTGAAACCACAAGTGTTTTGGTAGACGACTTTGTACAGCCGCTTGCATTTGTTCCTATAACTGTGTAAGTAGTATTCACAGTGGGGCTCACCGTAATGCTTGTAGTGGTTTGTCCGCCATTCCATACATATGTATTCGCACCTGATGCCGTGAGCGTAGCGCTGCTTCCTATACATATAGTAGCAGAAGGCGAAGCCGTAATGGTTGTTGTGGGAAGTGCATTCACCATTATCGCCTGCGTTGTGGTGGTAGCGCATCCGTTGGAAGCCGTGAGCGTATAAGTAGTATTAGTTGTTGGATTCACAGTAATGTTCGCAGTGGTTTGTCCTCCGGGCGACCAACTATAAGTGGATGCACCCGATGCAGTAAGCGTAACGCTGCTTCCGCTGCAAATGGTTGCAGAGGGCGTAACAGTTATAGTCGGTGAAGGAGCAGGATTAACAGTGATAACCTGAGTCGCAGAATTTGTACAACCGTTTCCATTCGTTCCGAATACACTATAGGTGGTTGTGGAAGGAACAACATCAGTTATGGTTGAAGTGGTTTGTCCGCCTGGCGACCAACTATATACTGATGCGCCCGAAGCGGTAAGCGTAATTGCATCTCCGCTGCAAACCGTTGCCGAAGGACTTGTACTGATAGTAACAGTTGCCGATGAAATAGTAATCAATTGAGAAGTGGTGGAAGTACAACCACCTGCACTTGTTCCGGTCACCGAATAAGTAGTATTTGCAGTTGGGCTTACAGCAATACTTGCACCCGTTTGTCCTGTTGACCATGCATAAGTGGACGCGCCCGATGCAGTAAGCGTTGCGCTGGTACCGTTGCAAATTGTTGCAGAAGGGCTTGTACTTATGGTAACAGTCGGAGAAGTAACAGTAATTGCTTTCGTGGCAGTTTTCGTACAGCCGTTTGCGCCTGTTCCGGTAACGGTATAAGTAGTATTTACAGTTGGACCAACAATGATGCTCGTAGTGGTTTGTCCCGAAGACCATAAATAAGAAGAAGCACCAGAGGCAGTAAGCGTTGCACTCGCGCCTTTACAAATAGTAGTGGATGGAGCAGCTGTAATAGTTGTGGTCGGCAAAGGATTTACCGTAATGATTTGCGTTTGGCTGCTGCTGCATCCCAAACTTGTTCCCGTCACTGTATAAGTAGTGGTGGTAGTAGGCGCCACAGTTTTACCCGCAGTGGTTTGTCCTCCGGGAGCCCAACTATACGTGGTAGCGCCCGATGCAGTCATCGTTACACTTGTTCCGCTGCAAATAGTTGCGGAAGGATTTACCGCAACGCTCACGGAAGGAATGGCGTTCACCGTAATGTAATTCAATTTTGTTTTTGTATTGCTTCCGCTCATGTTAGTAGCAGTAAGCGAAACAGAATAAGTGCCCGCAGTATTATAAGTAACTACAGGATTCTGTAAAGTAGAAGTTGCCGGTGTTCCTCCCTGAAAAACCCACGACCAGGAAGTAGGGCTGTTCGTGCTTGCATCCGTAAATGTAACATTGCTTCCCGCACAAATAGTTGTTGGGCTGCCATTAAAATCAGCAACAGGAACAGTGCATGAATTGGTGACGGTGATAGTTCCGGTTTTCACACAGCCATTACCATCGGTAACCGTGCAGGAATAATTTCCGGCAGCAAGACCTGTTGCCGTTTGTGTGTTTTGTCCTCCGGGATTCCATGAATAAGTATAAGGAACGCTTCCGGTGGGAGTAGCCGTTGCCGTTCCGTCATTTCCCGCGCATGTTTCGCTGGTCATGCTCATGGAAACAGAGAGCGAATTAACCGTAATTGATTTCGTGGAAGTGTTCGTGCATCCGCTTGCATTGGTTCCGGTAACTGTGTAAGTAGTATTTGTTGTCGGGCTCACCGTGATGCTTACAGTTGTTTGTCCTGTTGACCAACTATATGTGGAAGCACCCGATGCAGTAAGTGTGGCATTGCTTCCGCTGCAAATGGTGGCAGATGGAGTAACGCTGATGCTCACAGTTGGAAGCGCGTTCACTGTTACTGCTTTCGTTGCCGTGTTTGTACAGCCGAGTGCATTTGTTCCTGTAACAGTATAAGTAGTGTTGGAAGTCGGACTCACAGTAATTGCCGCAGTAGTTGCGCCCGTATTCCAACTATATGTTGAAGCCCCCGATGCAGTAAGCGTGGTGCTGTTGCCTATGCAAATTGTTGCCGATGGGCTTGCTGCAATGCTCACGGCAGGAGAAGAAACAGTAATCAGCCGCGTAGCAGATGCAGTGCATCCAATCGCATTTGTTCCAATAACTGTATAGGTTGTATTAACTGTTGGGCTCACCGCAATGCTCGCAGTAGTTTGCCCTCCAGGTGACCAACTATAAGTGGATGCGCCCGATGCAGTAATTGTTGCGCTGTTTCCCAAACAAATGGTAGAAGAAGGGCTCACGCTGGTTGTTACCGTAGGAGTAGAAACAGTTATTGCCTGCGTGGCAATAGCAGTACATCCGCTCGCATTGGTTCCGGTAACCGTATACGTTGTATTGGAAGTGGGAGCAACCGTAATGCTCGTTGTAGTTTGCCCCGATGACCATAAATAAGTGTTCGCTCCCGATGCGGTAAGAGTAACATTGTTTCCACTGCAAATAGTTGCAGATGGAGCCGTGGAAATTGAAACAGAAGGAAGAGCGTTTACAGTAATGTAACTCAATTTGGTTTTTGTATCGCTTCCGCTTGCGTTGGTTGCAGTGAGTGTGACAAAATAAGTTCCCGCTGTGTTATAAGTTACAACCGGATTCTGCAAAGTTGATGTGGCAGGCGTTCCTCCATTGAAAGTCCAACTCCACGAAGTAGGTGCATTGGTAGATTGGTCGGTGAAGGTTACATTCTGTCCAACGCAAATAGTTGTTGGATTGCCGATGAAATCTGCAACGGGCGGTGCAGCATTAAACACGCTGGAAGAAAATAACCCGCGCCCGTGAGTGGCAACAATTAATTCTTTATCCGAATTTCTCATCTGGAACATATCGCATCGCACATTGGCAAGCCCGGTATTATTCGGAACATAAGCAGGAGAAGCAGCAGTTACATCGGTGGTTGACCAAACGCCCACTTCAGTAGCGAGAAAAAGTTCTTTCAAATCATTTGGATTATAAATTGCCCAGCGCACCGGCATGTCAGGAAGATTTCCCGATTCATTTGTCCATGTGCTGCCTCCGTTAGTTGTTCTCCATACATGGCTCACTCCGTAGTTAGAAAAAGTAACAACCAAATCCAATTCCGATGCGCCAATCTCTACGCAGGATATTGTGCCGGATGGAAACGAGCCGCCTCCAATGCTTGTGGAGGTGGGAGAACCGCCTTGAGCATTGGTAACTTTGTATAATCTTCCGTTTTGTGTTCCCACAAATAACGTGGTTGTTCCTGCGGGAGCATAAGGCGAAACGCGGATGCATCCGGCAAGGGCTGACATTCCTGTAATGGTAATTTGTGTTTGCGAAGGCACGCCTCTTATTCCTGATGTGCGCTTGAGTTGAGTGGTGGAATAAGAAGAATAAAGAATTCCATTTGCATCATCGTAATCGGCAGGGTTAATAAAATCTCCGCTGCTCTGGTCGTTGATAATGTTTGAAAAACTTGCTCCACCGTTTGTAGAGCGGTAATAAACATTGTATACATACGCAGTAATCTGATAACTTGGGTTTGTCTGGTCAATGAAACAATAAGCGCCATCGCCACCGGTGGCTGAAGTGGTGGCATTCATTCCCGCAGTGGTGAATTTCTGAGTGCCGTTATCCTGCGCTCCGGCAAGAAAATAATTTTGTGCGGCAGTGGGATGAATGGCGCAGGCGTAAAACTGAGTTACGTTATAGCCGGTATTCTTGTTGCTGAAAGCAGGAGTTCCCGCATTCACATTCGAAGAATAATAAAAGCCACCGTCATTTCCGAAAACAGCAGTGGAAGAAGAACCGGGAGAATAAACAATGGCGTGCTGGTCGGCATGAACATTCGGGCGCGCACATCCGCCCCACCAACTGGTAATCTGAGTCCATGAACTTCCGGCATTGGTTGTTTTCATAATATCCACGCCTCCGGCTAAAACATTATTTTCATTGTTCGGGTCAACCGCCAGAATTAAATCATACCATGCCTGCGTGCGTGTCATGTCTGTAGAAGGGCTGACGCAACTCTGGTCATACCACGAAGGCAGCGTAACGGCTGACCATGTGGTTCCTTTGTTGGTAGTGGTGTAAATATTCAGCAGCGTATAATTGGTATTGCATACCATTGCATAAACGCGGTTGGCATTGCTGGGAGCGCAGGCAAGTTCAATGTTGTAAAAACCGGATGTAGGAAATCCGTTTCCGCCTGTATTTAATTTTGTCCATGAGCCAGCGGCACCCGTAGCGGAGGAATAAACTCCATCGGTGGTAAAAATTCCCATGGAAGCGAAAATAGTTCCATCGGCTGCTATTTCCAAATCGGCAGCGCGGTTGGTAGAAGCGCCTGTTCCGCTTCCGAGCACTTTTGTCCAGGTGGTTCCTCCATCGGTGGAACGGTAAACACCATTAGTGCGTGTGGCAGCAAAAACATTTCCGTTAGAAGCCACCACAATTTTCTGAACATAATAAAAATTGGAATTGTTGGTGGAAGCAAGTTGATTCCAGGTGGCTCCTCCATCGGTGGTTTTCCAGATTCCTGCTCCCTGAATGGCATCAATGTTAAACCATCCTTCGCCTGTGCCTACGTAAAAATTATTGGTGTTGGACGGGTCATAGGCAATGCTGGCAACCGCCAGGTTCGCCCAGAAATCATTCACGCTTGTCCAAACGGGAGATGCCACCGTAATGTCGTTTGTAAACCACAGCCCGCCTCCTACTCCTCCTGCCCACATTTTTTTATTTGTAACATCGTTGGGGTCGAACATGATGGCGCGGGTTCTTCCTCCCACGTTGCTCGGTCCGCGTTCGGTCCACGAAGCGGTGGTCATGGGAGTTATTTTCTTCTGCGCTTTGTATTGGTTAATCAAATTATACACATTTGCCAAACGCTCGCGCGGCACATAACCGAGCGCAGGGTCTTTGGTGCGTGCGATGTCCTGCGCAATGGCAAGGTCGGGGCGGTCGGGATTTAATTCCCCGGCATCGGCATCAAAGTTTTCAGAAGCAATTTCTTTTGCTTCGTTCAAAATTATTTTTCCGCTATGGGAGAAAATAAAAAAGCCGCCAACAAGTGAAAGGGCGGCTGCACCAAGGGTGAATTTGCTTGTGGTGGCGATAAGAAATTTTGTAAAGATTTTTTTCATAGAGGTATTAATAAAAACAATTCAACCCCTTTACTACGGAAAGGCGGGTAAAAGGTTACGCTGAAAAGCGGCTTATCCGCATAGAGTTATTAACGGCTGTTAGCAGCAGTTTAAAGAAGAAACAGGAAGAAGATTCCTATATAATCTTGCCTTGGTTTATGAAATCCATGCATTCTTAGTATAAAACTAAAAACTGGTTGAATTCAATAAGGAAGAGATTGAATTTAATTGCCGTTTGTTTGGTTCCAAACAAACGCAGATTGGAGTCAATCTACCACAGATTGGAACCAAACAAACGCAGGTTGGATACAATCTAACGCAGATTGAAGTAAATTTATTGTCTGTTGGAGTCAACAAACTGCCCTTGTTCAATTATATAAGGGGCGTTGTAAATAAAAGAGGGGATTTAAAATCCCCTCTTTTATTTTTTCTGCAAAGCGATTATCCTCTTTTTTTCAGTTCTTTCTTAACTTCTTCTTTTTTCTTCTCCATGGTGGGTTTTGGCTTAGCTTTTCCTTTGTCTTTTGCAGCGGCTTCGGCAGCGGCAATAGAATCGGCTTTTGCTTTTTCTTTCATTGCCATTTCAGAGGCAGCAACAGAATCGGCTTTCGCTTTTTCTTTTGCAGCAGCAGCGGCAGCAGCCATTGAATCAGCCATGTGGATTGAATCCTGCTTGTGCTTTTCTTTTGCTTCGAGTTCGGCTTTGCTTGGTCCGCATGCGTAGAATGCAATCATTCCGCCTGCGAGAACGAGAGTGAGTAGTTTTTTCATAGGTACAATTAATTGTTTTGTTTTTGGTTAACCGCTGCAAATGTATATTTATTTTAATATACACAACTATTTTTTTAAAAATTTCTTTTAGCTGCTTCACCGGCAAGAATCCTATCTGAACAGGTGTTAATATTTATTAATTGCCTTTTCAAAAAAAGTTTTAGTTTTGCCGCTCATTCTTACTAATTGTATTAACTAAAATAACAATTTCTAACCCTAACTTAAAACAATTAAAATGAAAAAACAATTTATTCTCGGTGCTGCCGTACTGCTTGCAGCAGGAACAATTTGGATGAGCAGTTGCAAAAAAGAAGATACTACTCCTCCTACCGTTTCTATAAAAGGAAGCGACAACATGACTCTTTCTCTTAACGCGGCTCTTCCTGCAGACCCGGGAGCAACTGCCAATGATGATAAGGACGGAGATATTTCTGCAAAGGTTTCTTCTGATTGGAGCACTGCAATAAAAAAAGATTTAGCCGGCACTTATAAAGTAACTTATACGGCTTCTGATGCTGCCGGAAATACCGGGACAGTAACCAGAACTGTATATGTTGCTAATGATGCAGCAGCATGGGCGGGAACTTATTCTAAAACAAATATTCTTGACTCGGTTTTTGCCGATGCACTTCATACCAGTTTTGTTCAAATTTATTCATGGTCAGGAAATGTAGTTGTTACTGCAAGCACTACTACTAACAACAAATTAATCTTTGACAGATTCAGCGATTACTCCAATTACTCTTCTTCTCAAATGATTTACGGTACCGTTTCGGGAACAAGCATTACTGTTCCATCACAAACTGCAAATGGAATAGGGCCTGCTCCCGGCAGCGACCATACTTTTCAGGGAAGCGGCAGTAACGTAGATAATGCTGTCGGTAATTATAAATTCAAAATAAATTCTTCTGATTTAGATATTGCTTCCAGCACTACTGCTTATGATGCTGTTCATTTTAAATAATAGTATATCCTGATTTTTTAAAACCCTCTCCACACCGGAGGGGGTTTTTTATTTTATTGCGCCTGAATCAAGTTTGTATCTTTATTTCCTGATATGAAAAAAAGTTTTCAGGAAATCAAACTGCTTCTCCTCCGCCTTTCCGTTGCGCTTCTCACCTACCCCATTTGCAAAATACTTTTCTTCTTTTTCAATCATAGTTATTTTACAGATGTTTCATTCGGAGAATTTCTGAAAATTCTTTTTTTCGGATTGCGGTTTGATGTTTCAGCAGTAATTCTGATGAACGTTCCGTTTATTTTACTTCACATCATTCCGTTTGCTTTCACAAGAAAAAACTGGTGGCAATTAATTTTGAAATTCTTTTTTCTGATTCCCAACTCCATTGCCATTCTCGCCAACTGCATTGATTTGGAATATTACAAATACACGCTCAAGCGCACCACCGCAGATTTTTTTTCACTCTTCTCGCTCGGTTCTGATGTAACAATCCTGCTTCTGCAGTATGTAAAAGATTTCTGGTATGTGGGATTAATCTGGATTGCGCTTACTATTTCTATTTGGTGGCTTTATAATAAAACAAAAAGGAGTTATCAGGTAGAAAATAAATTCAACAGTTCAAGAATTATTTCATGGATGATTTTTAATTCGGTATTAATTGGAATTTTCATTATCGGCTTCCGCGGAGGATTGCAGCTTCGCCCGATTATGCTGATTACTGCTTCAGAATATGTTTCAGCAAAAAATATTCCGCTCATTCTTAATACGCCATTTACTATCATCACCACTTTTCAACTGGAAAAAATAGAAGAGAAAAAATATTTTCCGGAAGAAGAATTAAAAAAAATCTTCAATCCCAATCATCCAGCCATCCAATCATCCAGCCATCCGGCCATCCAGCCATCCAACATTTTTATCATCATTCTCGAAAGTTTTTCAAAGGAATACACCACACTTGGAAAAAGAAAAAGTTACACTCCCTTCCTCGATTCGCTGATGAATGAAAGTTTGGTATTTGATAATGCTTTTGCCAACGGAAAAAGGTCTATCGAAGGAATTCCCGCAGTGCTCGCAGGCATTCCCGGGCTGATGAATGAATCTTTTATTACTTCCACTTACTGCGGAAATCAATTCAACTCGCTTGCAAGCGCGCTGAAAGAAAAAAATTATTCCACCGCATTTTTTCACGGGGGAACAAACGGCACTATGGGTTTTGACGGCTTCTGCGGTTCGGCTGGTTTCGAAAAATACTTCGGACGATTTGAATACAATAATGACAAAGATTACGATGGCGAATGGGGAATCCGGGACGAAAAGTTTTTTCAGTTTACCGAAAAGAAAGTTTCGGAAATGAAAGAGCCATTTCTTGCAGCGCTGTTTTCACTTTCTTCTCATCATCCGTATACTATTCCGGAAGAATATAAAAATAAATTTACAGGCGGAGAGCATCCGATTTTGAAAAGCGTTCAGTATGCAGATTACTCGCTTAAGAAATTTTTTGAGTCCGCCTCAAAAGAAAAATGGTTCGACAGCACGTTATTTGTTATCACTGCCGACCACACCGGACCTTCGTCCGATATTTTTTACAGCAACAGCGCTGGGAGTTTTGAAGTGCCCATTATTTTTTACAAACACAACAGCCACTTGAAAGAAAAAAAATCCACCATCGCGCAGCAAATAGATATTATGCCAACGGTTCTAAATTTTTTGAACTATGATAAATCTTATTTTGCTTTTGGAAATAATCTTCTTGATACGACCTCGAAAAAGTTTGCAGTGAATTTTATCAACAATGTTTATCAGATTTTTCAGGATGATTATTTATTGCAGTTTGACGGAAATAAAACAATCGGATTTTATAATTTTAAAACCGATTCGCTGCTACAAAATAATCTTCATGAGCAAACCTCAAAGGTTTTAAAAACCTTTGAGGTTTCAATGGAAGAAAAATTAAAAGCAATTATTCAAACATATAATTCAGGAATGATTCATAATAAAATGACGGCCGATAAATGAAAAAGAAAATCCTTTTCATAATTAATCCCATTTCAGGAGTTGGCAGACATAAAACCGTTGAAAAACTTATTGGGGAAAAACTAAACAGAAACATTTTTGATTACGAACTCGCTTATACCAAAGCCGCTAAACACGCGATTGAACTCAGCAAAAAAGGCACGGAAGAAAACTTTGATATTGTGGTTGCAGTTGGAGGCGATGGTTCGGTGAATGAAGTGGGAAGAAGTTTGGTAAATGAAGTGGGAAGAAGTTTGGTGAATGTTGGTCGGGATTTAAAATCCCGACCGGCTTTAGCAATTCTTCCCTGCGGCTCCGGAAACGGAACGGCAAGGCACATGAAAATTCCTATGAATCTGAAAAAAGCAATGGAAGTAATCAACCGACAAAAAATTTCTGTGATTGATACTTTCAATGTGAATGAAGAAATTGCAATCAACACAGCGGGAATAGGATTTGCCGCGCACATTGCGCACGAGTTTTCTAAATTCAAAAAGCGCGGATTCAAAAATTATCTGAAGATTGCTGTGCGCGATTCCATGAAATATAAATCCCAGAAATGCGAAGTGGAAATGAATGGTGAGAAAAAAGAAATGGATGCATTTATCATTGATGTTTGCAACGGCACTCAATGGGGGAACAACGCTGTGATTGCTCCGCACGCAAAAAATGATGATGAAATTTTAGATTTATGTTTAGTAAAAGATTTTCCATACATAAATTTTCCTTTCCTCGCAACAAGATTATTTACTCACTCTATTCACCATTCAAAATTTGTGGAGTTCAAAAAAATTACTGAAGCAATTATTCACCAGGAAAGAAATTATGCTCACATTGACGGTGAGCCGGTAATTATAGGAAAAGAATTAAAAGTGAAAATAAATCCGCTTTCGCTGAAAGTTATTGTGCCGTAAGTTGCCCTAAATCCCTAAAGGGGACTTTGAAAAGTATTTTCTCCCTTTAGGGACGGGGCATATTCTATTTTTTCTTCACCACCGAATCTTTCTTCATCATCTTCATATCGCATTTGCCGTCTCCTTTTTTCATTTCAGGGCAACCATTATCATCGTCATCATCATCGCACTTCATTCCGCCTTTATCACAACTTCCTCCTTTGCACATGCCGCAGCAATTTCCTCCGCTTCCGCTCATCATCGGGCACATCTGATTCATTCCACACATTCCTCCTCCTCCCATCATGCACATTCCTTTTCCCATTCCCATTCCGCAATTATTCATTCCCATGTTGCAATTTCCTCCGTACATCATTTCCATCCTGCATTCTTTTTTCATTCTACAACCATACATGCAGCAACGCAAGCCGCAGCATGCAAGATTCAGAAGCGCAACAATAATTACAAACCATGCAGCCACTTTGAAAAGTATGCTCAGGTTTTCTTTCTGTGTTTTATACAGAAACCATACGCCCGCGGTGAGTGAAATCAGCGAGAGCGCGATTGAAACATTTGGTAAACAATTCATAGTTTTTTTGTTTTAAATATTTTATCAAAGGTAGAAAAGTAATTTATACTTTTAGGACGATTGAAAATAATTTTTATCATCTGAATTTATTTATGGGCGAAGGGCTTTTGAAATCTTACACAATAATTCCACCGGCAATTCCTTCAGCCGGAGTTTATTTTTTTACTACCGACAGCGGGGTAAAATACGAAGTGCGTTTCGGAAGAAGAAAAGATAATATACTTCACGCAACAATTGTTTTCGGAGTCATCAACGATGAATACGAAGGCGAAGAATACGTGGAAACAAACCGCGGAGAAGTTTATCACGTAATGTCAACACTCGTAAAAGTCATTCGCATGTTTATGGCGGAACACAGCAAAGTGATGATTTATGAATTTACCGGCATTGCAAAAGAAGGCGAACCGGATGAAGGCGCAACTGCGCGGACAAATCTTTATAAAAGATATTTACCCCAAATTTTTCCTCCCGAAGAAGGTTGGTCTTTCAAATTTCAGGGGAGCAATGCGGTGGTGACGAGAAAAGAAAAATATTAAAACCCGTAGAATAAAATATTCAACGGGTTAAATCCTGATTCCGATTACAAGGATATCATCTATCTGGTCAAGATTTCCTTTCCATGATTCAATAGTGCTGTCTAATATTTTTTTCTGCTCATTCATTTCTTTTTCATGAATGGAAAGAAGAAGCTCTTCCAACTGGCGGTACATGAATTTTTTTCTTTTCGGTCCGCCAAACTGGTCGGCATAGCCATCGGAGAAAAGATAAATTGAATCTCCTTTTTCAAGAGAAATTTTATTTAATGTGAACGGTTTGGGATTCGGATGGGAACCGATGGGTTGTTTGTCAGCAGGAATTTCTTGTAATTTATTATTGCGAATAATCCATAACGGATTATTAGCCCCGGAAAATAAAAGTTCATTTCCTTTTATGGCGCAGAGAGAAATATCCATTCCGTCTTTATTTTCCATCACTTCTCCTTTCTGCCTGAGAGCGCGGATAATTTTTTCGCGAAGTTCATTCAGAATTAAATTGGGCTGAAGAATATCTTTTTCATTCACCACTTCATTCAGAAAAGAATTTCCGATCATGCTCATAAATCCTCCGGGAACCCCGTGACCGGTGCAATCTACCGCTGCAATAAATGTTGTGCTATCGCGATGTGTGAACCAATAAAAATCTCCGCTCACAATATCTTTTGGCTTGAAAAGAATGAATGATTGAGGCAAATTTTTTTTGATTTCATCCACATCGCTGAGAATTGCCTGCTGAATACGCTGCGCGTAATTGATGGAATCGGTGATGTCTTTATTTTTTTGCTCGATAATGTAATTTTTATCGCGGATATCTTTTTCCATTCGCAAGCGTTCGCGAATATCGCGCGCGTAAATTAAAATTGCAGGTCGTCCGTCATAGGGAATAACTTTCGCGCTGCATTCCACCGGAAGAATTTCTCCCGAGGCAGTTACAAAAGGAACATCGGTATAAATCAATCCTTTCTTTTCCCATACATCGGCAATCACTTCAGAACTTCTGTTCAGCATTTCTTTCGGATGCAAATCAAAAACTGTAAGCTTCAAAAGTTTTTCGTGAGGATAGCCAAGCAATTCGCTGAGTTTGGGATTGGCGGTATAAATATTTCCGTTTACAATATCAATTACGAGAAGTGCATCATTCGCCTGCTGGGTAATATTTTCAAAATTACTTTTATCGGTGGAAATTTCTTTCAGCGACTTCTGAATATTATTTCTTTTCACAAAAAAAATAATAGCAAAAACTCCTGCGAGAACAGCAGAGGAAATAGAAATTATTGTAACCGGGTTCATTAATTCAATTTCTCAAGAACAGGAAAAATAGTTGTGGGGTCAAGAAATTCTCCGATGCGGTCTGGCTTGGAAGTGTAGCGCACAATTCCATTTTTGTCTATAAGAAATGAAGCGGGCAAAGGAAGTCTGGGATTATATTTTTCTCCGACAACATCGGTGGGCAACTGCACGCCAAAACTTTTTGCCACTTCCTGCTTTTCATCGTAGATGACGTTAATATTAATTCCAAGATTTGTTGTCATGTCTTTATCCACAGCATCTTTTACAGAAGGGCTGACGGTAAGCAATTGAACATTTTTTTCGTTGAACTTGTGGCGGTGCTGTTCATAGGTTCTCAATTTAATTCTGCACGAAGGGCACCAGTCATTGCGAATGAAAATGAGAAGAACGTGCTGTTTATCTTTATAATCTATAAGTGAAATTGTGTTTCCATCTTTATCAGGCAAAGAAAAATTTGGAGCATTTTTTCCCACTTCCACATTTTGTTTTTTCCCTTTCATATATTTCAACGAGCCGCTGGTGAAAATAAAATCCTTTGTTGCAAAAACAGCATTCACAATTAGAGGCAATGCAGGCAGCGCCCATCCTTTCCACCCGCAACCATAATGAATATTGCCGTAGGCATAGCAGGCAATAGAAGCAATGACAAGAACCGGGTCAAGCCACAAGAAATCAGATTCAGAAAACCATTTGCGAAAATATTTTTTGAAAGAGCCATAAGCAAGCAGCATTGCAATTGTGATAAAAGGAATTGCTGGCAGGCGGTGGTCGAGAGAAATGCCGAGCGTGAGCATGGAAAGAAAAATTCCGAGAAGTTGGTATTTGCTTGCATATTTTTCAAACTCGCTCATGGTTGCACCGAATGCGAGAAGCGAAGCAATGGAAGCAATTAAACGAAAATCAAATGCAGGAGCGGTAAAATAAACATACGCGCTTAACCCAAGCGATGCTGCAGAAAGAACAACAGAGATGGTTGTGTTGCGGTGAAATGCCATGGGGATGAAAATTAAAATCAAATATAAAAAAATTATCGTTTCATTTTTTTCTCACAGAACGCGGATGAAATTTTTCAATCGTATCGCGCAAATATTTTCTGTCGAGATGCGTATAAATTTCGGTGGTGGTGATGCTTTCGTGTCCCAGCATTTCCTGCACTGCGCGAAGGTCTGCGCCATTTTCTACAAGATGTGTTGCGAATGAATGGCGAAATGTATGCGGACTAACATGTTTTTTCAAACCGATTTGCTGAGCAAGTTTCTTTATAATAAGGAAGACCATCACCGTTGTAAGTTTTTTCCCGCGGTTGTTCAGAAAAATAAAATCTTCAAAACCTTTTTGCACTGCAAGATGAACTCTGATTTCATTTTTATAAATGTTAATCCATTTCATTGCTTCATTTCCGATGGGAATTAACCGCTGCTTGTTTCCTTTTCCAATCACGCGGATAAATCCGGTATCGAAAAACAAATCTGAAATTTTCAGATTCACCAATTCGCTCACGCGCAAACCACACGAATACATTGTCTCAAGCATGGTTCTGTCGCGATGACCTTTTGCAGAAGATACATCCACTGCAATTAAAAGATTGTTGATGTCATCCACATTCAAAACATCCGGAAGTTTTCTGCCGAGCCGAGGAGTTTCTAAAAGTTCGGTTGGATTTTTTGTGACAAGATTTTCGAGAAGAAGATATTTGTAAAATGCGCGGATACCTGAAATAACTCTCGATTGTGTTGTTGCGCTTCTTTGAAGTTTATTCAGCCATTCAATAAATTCAGTCAAATGTTTATGTTCGATTTTCCCCGGAGATAAATCATATTTTTTCTCGGAAAGAAACTGAACAAATCTTTCCATGTCTTCCGTGTAAGCTACAATGGAATTTTTCGCAAGCGATTTTTCCAGTTTAAGAAACGATTGAAAACCTTTTATATTAACCTGCCATTGCATACGTGCGAATATCGAATCAATTCGAATATGCGAATGAATTATATTCGCAAGATATAAACGACCATCCGTTGAATATTATTTTACAGAATATAAAATGGCAAGTTCTGATTCTTGCCGGAATAATTTTTCTTCTATATGCCCGCACGTTAAATTATGAATTCATCGGGCTGGATGAGCAATCGCTTCTTGTAGAAAAAAAAACATTCAACGAAAAATTTTCAAATATTCCGAAAGCATTTTTACAACATGTTTTTCAATCAGAAAATTATCTGGAATCAGCTGGCAGTAAAAAATTTTATCGTCCTCTTTTAACTGTTTCATTCATTATTGACCAGCAGTTTTTAAAAAATAGTTTTACTTTTTTTCGCTTTACAAATATTCTTATTCATTTTATTGCCGTTATCGGCTTACTGTTTGTTTTACTTCAATTGAAAATTCCATCGCCCATTTCTTTTTTTCTTTCACTGCTGTTTGCTGTTCACCCGCTTTTAATTCAGGCAATCGCATGGGTTCCGGGAAGAAATGATTCGCTCGGATGTGCGTTTGTTTTGTGGAGCTTTTATTTTTTACTGAAGTATTTCCAATCTCAATCTCAGAAAAATTTATTTCTCCACTTATTATTTTTTACAGGAGCATTATTTACAAAAGAAAATGCAGTAATGTTTTCTATTCCATGTACGATTTTTCTTTTTTTTATTCAGGGCAAAAATTTAGTTCT
The DNA here is from genome assembly GCA_016195025.1 of Bacteroidota bacterium. Taxonomy (NCBI): domain Bacteria; kingdom Pseudomonadati; phylum Bacteroidota; species Bacteroidota bacterium. The sequence continues at coordinate 22,666 of JACQAL010000020.1, forward strand.
GAACAAAAAATTAATACTCCCGACATACTATATAATTTTAATATGCTTTTGGATTTTCATTAGAAACAGCGCGCTTGGAGAAATAAAAACAAGAGCAACCGGTATGGAATTATATTTTTCCTTTCTAAAAAATTTCCCACTCGTTCTTCAATATTTTCAAAAAACAATTTTACCTGTAAACCTTTCGGTTATGGCTTCGGTTGATGATACTAATTACGGATTGGTTCTTGCCGCGTTTCTGTTATTCGGAACCGGGATTTATTTTACCAAACATATTCCCTGGGCAAAAATTTTATTCGGGCTCTGTTGGTTTTTTCTTTTCCTGCTCCCTACTCTGCTCTTCAGTTATTTTGAAGGAATGGAACACCGAACTTATTTGCCGGCAATAGGAATTTTAATTTCAATTTCGTTTCTTGAACCGATACAGAATCTTTCAAAAAATTTAAAATTGACTTCACTTATCTTTGGAATGATAATTTTAATTTTCGGAACAATTACTTTTTTTCGACTTCCGGTTTTTTCCAACGAACTTACTTACTGGAAAAATGCCAATGAAACTTCCGAGCATTCCGCTGTGGTGTGCAGAGATTACGGAATCATTCTTACCAAACTTGGAAATTATTCAGAAGCAGAGAAAGTATATCTTGAAGGCATCCGCAGAAATCCAAAAGAAATTTTGATTCACTACAATTTAGGCGTAATGTATTTTCGTGCGGGAAAATCTGAAGCCGCAAAAGAAAATTTGGAAAAGGAATTTGAGATCAACCCGGCCAACTTTATGATTCCGCATGTGCTGGGAATGATTTACAAACAGGAAATGAAAATGAATGATGCAGCAACCATGTGGGAAAAAGCAATAGCGCTCAATCCCAAATCAACCGATTCATATACCGAACTTCTAAAATATTATTCTCAGAAAAAAGACACTATAAATTTTTTGCGCTGCAAAAACGAACTGGAGAAACAAGGATTTAAAATTGTCAAGCAACAATAGTAAATGGTAGTTTGTTTATTGTCCTTTAGTAGCAATTAGTAATTTAGCAAATAGAAATGAAACTTATAATAATAAATGGACCTAATCTAAATCTTCTCGGAGTGCGCGAGCCATCTGTTTATGGAAATAAATCTTTTTCAGAATTTTTAGAAGAACTCAAAAAAACGTTTTCAAAAATTCAGATTGACTATTTCCAAAGCAATGTGGAAGGAGAAATTATCAACAAACTTCACGAAGTAGGATTTTCTTTCGATGGAATTATTTTAAATGCCGGAGGATACACGCACACTTCCGTTGCCATTGCCGATGCAATTTCTTCTATTAAAACTCCGGTGATTGAAGTTCACATTTCAAATATTTATGCGCGCGAAGAGTTTCGCCATCATTCTCTCATTGCGGGAAAATGCAATGGAAGTATTTCTGGTTTCGGATTGGATTCTTATAGATTAGCGGTGGAAAGTTTTATGTAACACTAAAAAATGTTTTAATGGTTTTTCACCAAATGATTTTCAGACGGAAGCGTTTTCAGATAAATATATATTGCGCGCACTTGCTCTTCGGTTAAATGCGGAAACTTTTGCATGGGCGCATGAATTTTTTCTCCCGTTCGTTTTATTCCCTGCCACAAAGCATTTTCAAACTGCGGTAAATTATACCTGCCGATTCCTGTAAGAGAATCAGGAGTTAAATTGGAAGCGTAAATTAATTTTCCATGAACTTTAAATTCCATTCCACCCTGCATATAACCCTGAGATTTTTCCGGCACCAGATAATTTAATCCAAGCACTCTTTCCGAATGGCAATGATTACAGGCAAGATTATCCACCAAATATTTTCCATAGTTGGAAACATCCGCTTCGCTTGGTTTTTTTGTGATTGTATACTTGAAAGGTTTCCCTGAAATTCGCAATCCGATTTTTCCAAAAAATTTTATTTTTGTTTTTCCGGCAACTGTATCTGCTTTCGCTAATGGAGCATCATTCGAGCGCAAATAAATTATGATGTCATTTAAATCTTCTTCGGATAGATTCGGGCGAATCATCCACGGCACATAACGACCATCGCGCGCAATTCCTGTTTTCAAAAGATAAGCAAGCTCAGCGTCAGAATATTTTGCCATCACTCCATGCGAAGCCGAATGAGTAAGGTTTGAAGAATAAACTTTTCCAATAAAGCGGGGAAGTTCTTCTGTTTTCTTTCCAATAAATTTTTTTATTGCATCATTATAATGACACTGTCCGCAGATATTAAAAGTAAGGTTTTTCCCGTTTTCAAATGAGTGTTCCCTTTTAATCGCAACAGATTGACTGTCTATAGTTTTATATCGTCCAATGCAACTAATAATTAAAATGACAGAGAGTATGGAAAAAATATAAGTAATGCGCATATAATATGGAAAGAAAAAATCATTCCTATTCGACTTTTTCAACTGCCGAAAATAGATGTCAACTTCTTGTTGAAAAATCTTGAAAAAATAATTCTTCGTATTGAAATTTAATTACCTTTGCGCCCCTTCTGAAGTTCAGCCGCGATTTATCGGGGATTTCTTCAAGGAAGGTTAAGTTGTTTTGTGTAAACTGAAAATAAAACTGAATATAAAAATTAAATGCCAACGATTCAACAATTAATCAGACACGGGCGCAGAAAATTTACACGCAAGAGTAAATCCATCGCGCTAAACCGCAGTCCTCAGCGCAGAGGAGTTTGTATAAAAGTTTATACTACCACTCCTAAAAAACCGAATTCGGCTTTGAGAAAAGTTGCGAAGGTTCGCCTCTCAAACGGAAATGAAATCATCGCTTACATTCCGGGCGAAGGCCACAACTTGCAGGAACACTCGATTGTTCTTGTTCGCGGAGGCAGGGTGAAAGATTTGCCGGGAGTTCGTTATCATATTGTTCGCGGAACGCTCGATACAGCAGGAGTTGAAGCGATGAGGCAGTCACGTTCCAAGTATGGAGCAAAACGCCCGAAAGGCGGTGCGGCAGCAAAAGCAGCAGCCCCAAAAGAAGAAGCAAAAAAATAATTTTAACAATAATTTCGTAATTCGAAAATTAGTAATTCGTAGAGCATGAGAAAATCAAAATCAAAAAGAAGAATTCTCCTTCCTGACCCGAAGTTTCAGGATACGCTTGTTACCCGCTTCGTAAATAATCTTATGCTAAGCGGTAAGAAAAATAAAGCGTTCGGAATTTTTTATAACACAATTGATATTGTTGCCGATAAAACAAAAGAAGACGGATTGCAAACTTTTAAAAAAGCGTTGAGCAATGTAACTCCGCAGGTGGAAGTGAAGTCACGCAGGATTGGCGGAGCAAACTATCAGATTCCGCAGGAAGTTCGCCCGGAAAGAAAAATTGCTCTCGGCATGAAATGGTTGATTCAATATGCAAACGACCGCAACGACCACACGATGGCGCAAAACCTCGCAGCAGAAATTATTGCCGCAGCAAAAAACGAAGGTGGCGCTTGGAAGAAAAAAGAAGACGTTCACAGAATGGCAGAAGCAAACAAAGCATATTCACATTTTAAAATTAATTAAGAGTACGAGATAAAAGTTATGAGTGACTTACATTATACAAGGAACATAGGAATTGCAGCGCACATTGACGCAGGAAAAACTACTTGCACGGAGCGTATACTATATTATACTGGCGTTAACCACAAGATTGGCGAAGTTCACGATGGAGCAGCAACAATGGATTGGATGGTTCAGGAACAGGAGCGCGGAATTACTATTACATCTGCGGCTACAACTTGCTTTTGGAATTATCGCAACAATAAATATAAGGTAAACATTATTGATACTCCCGGCCACGTGGATTTCACTGTGGAAGTAAACCGGTCCCTCAGAGTTCTTGACGGATTGGTTTTTTTATTTTCCGCAGTGGATGGAGTTGAGCCGCAATCAGAAACTAACTGGCGACTTGCCAATAATTATAATGTAACGCGCATTTGTTTTGTAAATAAAATGGATCGCGCAGGCGCTGACTTCCTTAATGTTTGCAAGCAGGTAAAAGAAATGCTCGGAGGGAACGCAGTTCCGCTTCAACTTCCGCTCGGTGCAGAAGAAAAATTTCGCGGAGTAATTGATTTAATTAACAACCGCGCCATCGAATGGAATGAAGAAGATAAAGGAATGACCTTTAAAGTGGTTGACATTCCCGCTGAAATGAAAGACGAAGTTCATCACTGGAGAGAAAAATTGTTGGAATCCGTTTCAGAATTTGACGACCATATAATGGAAAAATTCTTCAGCGACCAAAATACAATTACTGAAGAAGAAGTTCTCACCGCGCTGCGCAAAGCAACTATTGCAGGAAAAATTATTCCGATGGTTTGCGGTTCTGCTTTCAAAAATAAAGGCGTGCAAACAATGCTCGACCTCGTAATGGCAATTATGCCTTCACCGCTCGATAAAGAAAATATTATTGGACATCATCCTGATACAGACGAAGTGGTTTCGCGCAAGCCGGATGCGAAAGAACCTTTCACTGCGCTCGCATTTAAAATTGCTACTGACCCGTTCGTTGGTCGTCTCGCTTTCTTCCGCGCTTATGCCGGAAGATTAGAATCCGGTTCTTATGTTTTGAATACTCGTTCAGGAAAAAAAGAACGCATCTCGAGAATTTTTCAGATGCACGCGAACAAGCAAAATCAAATTCCGTTTATCGAAGCGGGAGATATTGGCGCAGCAGTTGGATTCAAAGACATTAAAACAGGCGACACGCTCTGCGATGAGAATGCACCAATCGTTCTCGAAGCAATGAAATTCCCCGAACCCGTTATCGGTCTCGCCATCGAACCGAAAACACAGGGAGATTTGGATAAACTCGGAACTTCGCTCGCAAAACTTTCAGAAGAAGACCCGACTTTCCGCGTGAAGACGGATGAAGAATCCGGGCAAACAATCATCAGCGGAATGGGCGAACTCCACCTCGATATTATTATGGACCGCTTGAGGCGCGAATTCAAAGTGGAAGTCAATCAAGGCGCGCCACAGGTAAATTATAAAGAAGCAATCACCGGAACTATTGAGCATCGCGAAATTCACAAAAAGCAATCGGGCGGACGAGGACAGTTTGCCGATATTGAATTTACCGTTTCTCCTGTTGATGCAGATTTTGAAGTAACAGAAAAAAATGGCGGACTCCAATTTGAAAATGAAATTACCGGTGGAAATATTCCGAAAGAATTTATTCCTGCCGTTGAAAAGGGATTTCGTGGCGCAATGGTGAACGGAGTGCTGGCAGGATTCCCGATGCAGACAATGAAAATTACTCTCTCCGATGGTTCTTATCACGATGTGGATTCTGATTCCAACTCATTTGAAATTGTAGCACGCACTGCTTTCCGCCAGGCAATTCCAAAAGCAAGTCCGGTTTTACTTGAGCCGATTATGAAAATGGAAGTAATCACACCCGAACAATATATGGGAGATGTGGTGGGAGATTTGAATCGCAGAAGAGGAATCATTGAAGGAATGGATAGCAAAGCAGGCGCACAGGTAATCAAAGCAAAAGTTCCGCTCTCGGAATTATTCGGATATGTTACGCAGTTGAGAACGCTCACTTCCGGACGCGCAACTGCAAACATGGAGCCGTCACATTACCAGGAAGTGCCGCGCAACTTAGCGGAAGAAGTAATTGCAAAAGTAAAAGGTAAAAAAGCAGAAAAAGTTTAATCAACCAATAAATATGAGCCAACAAAGAATCAGAATCAAACTAAAATCCTACGACCATCACTTGGTTGATAAGTCGGCAGAAAAAATTGTGAAGACAGCAAAGTCCACAGGCGCTGTCATCAGCGGACCAATTCCTCTTCCTACGAACAAAAGAATTTATACCGTGCTTCGTTCCCCGCACGTAAATAAAAAAGCAAGAGAACAATTTCAACTTTGCACCTACAAGCGACTGATTGATATTTACAGTACCAGCGCAAAAACTGTGGATGCGCTCAGCAAACTTGAATTGCCCAGCGGTGTGGAAGTGGAAATTAAAGTGTAATAAAAAAAGTACAATGTATAATGTACAAAGTACAAAGACAAAAATAAAAAGACATAATACTCGATACTTAATACTTGAATTAAAATGTCAGGACTACTTGGAAAAAAAATCGGAATGACAAATATGTTTGACGCATCGGGAAGATACGTTGCGTGCACTGTCATTGAAGCAGGGCCTTGTGTTGTTACTCAGGTGAAGACAAAAGAGAAAGACGGCTACGATTCTCTTCAACTTGGCTTTTCTGAAAGAAAAGAAAAACATACTACAAAAGCACAGCAAGGACATTTCAAAAAAGCAAACACAACTTTTAAAAAGAAAGTTGCTGAGTTCAGAGATTTTGAAGGCGCACAAAAAGCAGGCGATACCATCACGGTGGAAATTTTCACCGAAGGAGAATTTGTGGATGTGGTAGGAACTTCCAAAGGAAAAGGATTCCAGGGAGTAGTAAAAAAACATCACTTCAGCGGAGTGGGAGCAGCATCCGGTCACGGACAACACGACCGCCAGCGTTCGCCAGGGTCAATCGGGGCATCCTCCTTTCCATCACGCGTATTAAAAGGAATGCGCATGGCGGGAAGAATGGGAGACGATCGCGTGAAAGCACGCAACCTGCAAGTGTTACGATTAATAAAAGATAAAAATCTTCTGGTAGTGAAAGGTTCAGTGCCCGGAGCAAACGGAAGTTTTGTAATCATTCAAAAATAATTAATCATCGAAAACAATCCCGATAGCTATCGGGAGTCAAAAAATACGAAATAAGAAAATGAAACTCGAAGTATATAATTCAAAAGGAGAAAAAACATCGCGCAGCGTTACGCTGCCTGCTTCCATTTTTGGCGCAGAGCCGAATGAACACGCGATTTATCTCGATGTGAAACAGTTTCTCGCCAACCAGCGCCAGGGAACTCACAAAGCAAAACAGCGCAACGAAATTCACGGAAGCACACGCAAACTGCACAGGCAGAAAGGAACCGGTGGCTCGCGTAAAGGAGATATCAAGAGTCCTCTCTTCCACGGTGGCGGAAGAATTTTTGGTCCGCAGGTGAGAGATTATTCTTTCAAACTGAACAAAAAAGTGAAACAACTTGCGCGAATCAGCGCGCTTTCTCATAAAGCAAAAGCAAAAGCAATCACTGTACTCGAAGATTTTTCTTTTGAAAATCCAAAAACAAAAAATTATGTTGAACTTCTCAGCAACTTGGAAATGTACGGAAACAAAACCCTGCACATAATTCCCAATAGCGATAAGAATGTGATTCTCTCTGCCAGAAATTTAAGAGAAGCCAAAGTTACTTCGGCAAACTCACTGAACACGTATGATATTGTGAACGCAAAAAATATTTTGATTTCTGAAAGCTCACTGAAAACAATCGAAAATATTTTGAGCGATGGTTCAGAAGAAACAGCAGCACCAAAAAAAGAAAAAGCTCCAGCGAAAGCAAAAGTGAAAACAACTACAAAAAAGAAATCTACTAAAGAATAATTCCAATGAGCATTTATCTCAAACCCATCATCACTGAAAAATTTTCTGCAATGGCCAATCAAGGGCGCTATGCTTTTGTGGTTGAAAAAACTGCGAACAAACTCGAAATAAAAAATGCTATTGAGAAAGGATACGGAGTTACAGTTGAATCAGTGAACACAATTAATTACGGAGGAAAAATAAAAATGAGATATACAAAAACAAAAATAATGTCAGGCATTGTTAAACGCGCGAAGAAAGCAATTGTGACTTTGAAAAAAGGCGACACAATTGATTTCTACGGAAACATATAACAGAAATTATAGATTATAGATTATAAATTAAGAATTAAGAATTGAAAACCGAAACAAAAAAAATAATCTATAATTTATAATTCATAATTTTTAATTTCAAACAATGGGAGTAAGAAGATTCAGACCGCTCACACCGGGTCAACGGCATAAAGTAGCAAACGATAACAGCGACATCACCACGTATGTTCCTGAAAAATCTTTGCTGCGTTCTTCAAAAAGAAGCGGTGGAAGAAACCACACAGGAAAAATGACTATGCGCTACCTCGGTGGCGGACATAAAAGACGTTTGCGCGTGATTGATTTCAAGCGCGACAAGTTTGATATTCCTGCAACAGTAAAATCTGTTGAATACGATCCGATGCGCACAGGACGCATTGCACTTCTCCAATATAAGGATGGAGAAAAAAGATACATCCTCGCTCCGCAGGGAATCCAGGTTGGACAAACTGTTGTATCAGGAAAAAATGTTGCACCGAATATTGGAAACGCAATGCCTCTTTCAAATGTTCCGCTCGGAACTATCGTTCACAATATTGAATTGAATCCAGGGCAAGGCGGAAAATTTATTCGCAGCGCGGGCTCTTATGCTCAGCTCACAGCGAAAGAAGGAAAGTTTGTTGTATTGAAAATGCCTTCTGGCGAAACAAGAATGATTCTCTCTACTTGCATGGGAACCGTTGGCTCTGTTTCAAATGCAGACCACAATCAAGAAGTTCACGGAAAAGCAGGACGCATCCGCTGGTACGGACGCAGGTCGCGCAACAGACCAGTAGCGATGAACCCGGTTGATCACCCAATGGGAGGCGGTGAAGGACGCGCATCGGGCGGGCATCCACGCTCACGCAACGGGCAATTGGCAAAAGGATTGAAAACACGTAGCAGAACAAAACGCTCCAACAGATATATAATGGAAAGAAGAACTAAAGGATACGGATCAAAATAATAATTTATAAAAAGTAAAACATGGCTCGTAGTTTAAAAAAAGGATTCTTCATAGATTTCAAACTCAACAAAAGAGTTCAGGAAATTGTTGCAGGAAAAAAGAAATATGTAATTAAAACCTGGTCGCGCAGGTCAATGATTACGCCTGAGTTTGTGGGATTGACTTTAGCCGTGCACAACGGAAATAAATTTATTCCTGTTTATGTAACAGAAAATATGGTAGGACATCGGCTTGGAGAATTTTCTCCAACGCGCACTTACCGCGGACATCACGGGCACGTTAAGGCAGAAGCAAATGCTCCTGCACCTGCTCAAGCGGCAACGCCAGCACCAGCAGCAAAATAAAGTATAACGATATAAAAAAAGAAATATCATGGGAGTTCGTAAACGTGAAATGGCAGAAGCAAGAAAGGAGGAAAAAAAATCCACCTACTTCGCGAAGTTGAATAACTATCCGACTTCACCGCGCAAAATGCGCCTGCTTGCTGATTTAATCCGCAACCGCCCTGTGGAAGAAGCTCTGAATGTTTTGCGTTTTCACAGACAGCATGCATCTCTTCCGCTTTCAAAATTAGTTGTTTCAGCAGTGAAAAACTATGAAGCAAAAACCGGTTTGCGCGCGGAAGACAGTGCGCTGTTCGTAAAAGAAATTCGTGTGGACAGCGGTGCAATGTTGAAACGCTTCCGCCCTGCTCCGCAAGGACGTGCGTACAGAATACGCAAACGTTCAAATCACGTAACGGTAATTCTCGATACAATTCAACAAGAAGAAGTACAAACAGAAACAACAAATCAATAACTCATTAACTCAATCACTCAATAACTTTTTTTGAATGGGACAAAAAGCAAATCCAATTGGTAATCGCCTCGGAATCATCCGCGGATGGGACTCTGCATGGTATGGCGGAAAAAATTACGCTGACAAACTTTTCGAAGACGAGCGTATTCGCAAATACATACAAGCGCGTTTGCCGAAAAGCAGTATTTCCCGCGTAGTGATTGAACGCACACAGAAACTTGTTACCGTTACAATTCATACGGCACGTCCCGGGATAATCATCGGGAAAGGCGGACAAGAAGTTGACAAACTGAAAGAAGAATTAAAAAAGATTACTGGAAAAGATATTCAGATAAATATTTTTGAAGTGAAGCGCCCCGAAGTGGACGCGCGCATTGTTGCCGATGGAATTGCCCGCCAGATTGAAGCGAGAATTTCTTACAAGCGCGCTGTAAAAATGGTAATTGCATCTTCAATGAGAATGGGTGCCGAAGGAATTAAAGTTCGCGTGGGCGGACGGCTTGGCGGAGTGGAAATCGCACGCAGCGAAGAATTCAAAGAAGGAAGAACTCCTCTTCATACGCTTCGTGCGGATATTGATTTCGCAATTGCTGAAGCGCACACTTCCATGGGAAGAATCGGAGTGAAAGTTTGGATTTGCCGCGGAGAAGTTTTCGGAAAAAGAGATTTGTCTCCAAATATTTCCGACAGACGCGATAAGAAAAAAGGCGGAAAAGGAAAAGAGCGCAGAGAAGATCGCGGAGACAGAAGAGATAACAGAAGATAAGAACAATTAAAAATTAAAAAGGAAAATTCAAAATCAACTCCAAATAAAACTTTTTAATTTTAATTTATAATTTTAAATTGACATGTTACAACCAAAGAAAACAACATTCAGAAAAATGCATAAGATGGTTCCGAGCGGAAACGCACGCAGGGGAACTACGCTTGCATTCGGTTCTTTCGGAATTAAGGCAACCGAAACCGCATGGGTTACTGCGCGCCAGATTGAAGCCGCGCGTGTTGCCCTAACTCGCCACATTGGAAGAGATGCAAAAGTTTGGCTTCGCATTTTTCCCGACAAGCCCATCACCAAAAAACCTGCAGAGGTTCGTATGGGAAAAGGAAAAGGAAATCCGGAATACTGGGTGGCAGTGGTAAAAGCAGGTCGCATTATGTTTGAAATTGAAGGAACGGACATGGCAACAGCAAAAGAAGCGCTTCGTCTCGCAGGCGATAAACTTCCATGCTTATCAAAATTCATGGTGAGAAATGATTATTCAGCATAATAATTATTGAATAAAAAAGAAAATGAAAAAAGCAGATTTATCTCAACTTTCAACCAGCGACCTCAAGGAAAAACTTGCGGAAGAAAAAAATTCGCTGGGCAAAATGAAATTCGGGCATTCAATTTCCCCGGTGGAAAGTCCCATGCGTATTCGCAACGGAAGAAAAACCATAGCGCGCATGATGACCGAACTTCGCAAACGTGAATTGGCAGAAGCAAAAAAATAACACGAAGTGTTATGCTGAGCGTAGTCGAAGCATCTCACTAAATAAAAAATAAATGGAAACTCTTGTAAGAACACGCAGAAAAGAAAAAGTCGGACTCGTTACGAGCAACAAAATGACAAAAACAATTGTTGTTTCGGTTGAGCGCCAGATCAAACATCCGAAATATGGAAAGTTCATCAGGCGCACGAGCAAATTCATGGCGCACGATGAAAAAAATGAAGCGAACATTGGAGATAAAGTAAGAATTGTGGAAACCCGTCCGCTCAGTAAAAACAAATGCTGGCGGCTGGTTGAAGTAGTAGAGAAAGTAAAATAATTTTAAAACGGTAAGTTATGATACAGCAGGAATCAAGATTAGTTTGCGCAGATAACAGCGGGGCAAAAGAAGTCCTCTGCATCCGCATTCTCGGAAGCACGCGCAGAAGCGCAGGCATCGGAGATAAAATTGTAGTGACCATAAAAAAGGCGCTTCCCGATGGCGGAGTGAAAGAGCACACCGTTTCAAAAGCGGTGATCGTTCGCACGAAAAAAGAAATCCGCAGAGCCGATGGTTCTTACATCCGCTTTGATGATAACGCAGCGGTTCTTCTTAACGAAGTGGACGAACTGAAAGGCACGCGCATTTTCGGTCCTGTTGCAAGAGAGCTTCGCGAAAAACAATTCATGAAAATAGTTTCATTGGCACCCGAAGTGCTTTAATAAAATAGAACAATGGCAAAGTTGAAAATAAAAAAAGGCGATACCGTGAAAGTAATTTCCGGAGATGACAAAGGCAAGCAAGGCAGAGTGCTCTCGGTTGACACTGCTACTTTCCGCGCAATTGTGGAAGGAATCAACATGGCAACCAAGCATACAAAACCTACTGCTAAAAACACAAAAGGCGGAATCGTTCACCAGGAAGCAAGCGTTCATCTTTCCAACCTCATGCTCGTAGATGGAAAAGGAAACGTAACGCGCGTGGGAAGAAAAATTGATGAGGCAACCGGAAAACTTGTTCGCTTCTCAAAAAAATCTGACGAAATAATTAAGTAATAACAGAAAATATATTTTGCAATGGCAAAAGAACAAAAGAAAAAAGCGGAGAAAGCAGAAGCAGGAGAAAAAACTTCCGCCTCTCATGTTGCTCCTAAAAATTATACTCCTCGTCTGAAGACGAAATATTTTAAAGAAATTGTTCCGGCTCTTCAGAAGGAATTCAGTTTTAAAAGCCCGATGCGCGCTCCGCGCCTGCACAAGATTGCAATCAATCAGGGTGTGGGTGATGCAGTGGCGGACAGAAAAATTATGGAAGGCGCTTTGAACGAAATGTCAATCATCACAGGGCAAAAACCGGTTGCCACTCTTTCAAAGAAAGATATTTCAAACTTCAAAGTGAGAAAAGGAGTTGCGATTGGCGTGAAAGTAACTTTGCGTTCTGATAGAATGTATGAGTTCCTCGACCGCTTTATTTCCACTGCCCTGCCCCGCATCCGCGATTTCAAAGGAATCAGCAAAAATGGTTTTGACGGAAGAGGAAATTACACGCTCGGAATCACGGAGCAGATTATTTTTCCTGAAATCAATATTGATAAAGTAAATAAAGTTCGCGGAATGGATATCACGTTTGTAACTTCTGCAAGAACAAATGCAGAAGCGCACGCTCTGCTGAGAGAATTCGGAGTGCCGTTCAAAAAAGAAGAAGACGAAAAGAAAAAAGGACATAAAGCGGAAATGATTTTCGGTGGAGTTGCAAAAAAGGATATTAAAAAAGAAACTAAAAAAGATTCAAAATAATTTTACATCATGGCAAAAGAATGCATTAAAGCAAGACAAAGAAAACGCGAAGTGCTCGTTGACAAATACGCGGCAAAAAGAAAAGCGCTTAAGGAAGCAGGCGATTACATCGCGCTGAGCAAACTTCCGCGCAATTCTTCAAAAGTTCGTTTGCGCAACCGCTGCAAAATGAGCGGACGCGCGCGCGCTTATTCACGCCAGTTCGGAGTGTCGCGCCTTGTTTTCAGGGAATGGGCGCTGAATGGAAAAATTCCAGGAGTAACTAAATCAAGTTTTTAAAATTTAATTCATCTATAAATGGACACAATCGGAGATTATTTAACAAGAGTTCGCAACGCGATAAAAGCGAATCACAGAATCGTGGAAGTTTCTTCTTCAGGTTTGAAAAAAGAAATCACGCGCATTCTGAAAGACAAAGGATACATTCTCGACTATAAGGTTGAAGAAAATCCTGTTCAGGATAAAATTAAAATCGCATTGAAATATCATCCTGCGACAAAACAATCTGCTATCAAAAAAATTCAGCGCGCAAGCCGCCCGGGACTGAGAAAATTTTCTTCCGTGGAAGATATGCCGCGCGTATTGAGCGGACTTGGAATCGCAATCGTTTCCACTTCCAAAGGAGTGATGACAGATAAAGAAGCGCGCAAGATGAATGTCGGAGGAGAAGTAATTTGTTACGTTCATTAATAAAATAAA